>JAFAHQ010000392.1 GCA_019237135.1 Alphaproteobacteria bacterium | reverse complement strand
CGCCTGCAAGGCGAAGTCGATCATCATGATCGCGTTCTTTTTGACAATCCCGATCAGCAGGATCACGCCGATCATCGCGATCACGCTGAGATCGTAATGCAGCAATATCAACGCCAATAGCGCGCCGACGCCAGCCGATGGCAGAGCCGAGAGGATCGTGATCGGGTGGATGTAACTCTCATAGAGCATGCCGAGAACGATGTAGACGACGAGGATCGCGGCGGCGACGAGCAGCGGGGTCGAGGACAGCGAAGCCTGGAACGCCTGCGCCGTACCCTGAAATGAACCGTCGAGGGTCCCGGGTACCCGCATCTGAGCCATCATCGCCTGGATCTTGTCGACCGCCTGGCCGAGGGCAAAGCCCGGCGCCAGGTTGAATGACAGGGTCACCGCCGGGAACTGGCCCTGATGGTTGATCGAAAGCGCTTCGACCTTTGGCACGAAGTGCGCGAACGCACTCAGCGGTATTTGCGTACCACCGGGCCCGACCACGTAAAGCTTGGACAAGGCCGTCGGATCGTCCTGGAACTCGGGTTGCACCTCGAGGATCAGCTTATACTGGCTGGTCGAAGTGTAGAGGTTCGCGACCTGACGCTGACCGAACGCGTCGTAAAGCGTTTCGTCGATAAGTGAAGGCGATATTCCCATCCGCGAGGCAGCATCGCGGTCGATCTCGATCGCCAGATGGGGTGCTGCGACCTGCTGGTCGGAGGCTACGTCCTGGAGCTCGGGCATTTTCCTCATCTGCGCCTCGATGATCGGCGCCCAATGATAGAGCTCCTCAGGGTCCGTGTCGGTCAGCGTATATTGATAAAGAGTCCGGCTCAGCCGTCCGCCGATACTGATGTCCTGCCCCGACTGCATGTAAAATTTGACGCCTTCGACCTTGGCCACCTTCGGGCGCAAGCGTTGGATGATCTGGCTGGAGGTCTCGGCGCGTTGGTCGTGCGGCACCAGCTGAATGAATACGCGAGCAGTATTTTCTGTCGGGTTGTAAGAGCTGGCGCCGGTGAAGGAAAAGACGCCGGAAACGGCGGGATCCTGCCTCACGACGTCGGCGATCTGGTGAGTAAGCTTGGCCATGGCGGAGAACGATATGTCCTCGCGCGCATCGGCCTGGCCGAAAATGAAGCCTGTGTCCTGCTCCGGGAAAAAGCCCTTCGGGATTGTCACGTAGAGGTAGCCTGTCGCCACCATCAGAACCAGGGTCGACAGCAGTGTCGGGAGCTGATGACGAAAGACGAAGCCGAGGCCGCGATCATAGGCGTGCAGCATCCAATCGAAACCGCGTTCGGCAATCCGGTTGAACCGACCCCTCCCATGAAGCGTCTGCTCCTTGAGGAAAAGCGAGCACAGGACCGGCGTCAGGGTCAGTGAAACAAACGCCGAGGCGACCACCGCAACGGACACCGTCACCGCGAATTCGCGGAACAGGCGCCCAATAATGCCGCCCATAAAGAGCAGCGGGATAAACACCGCGATCAGCGAAAAAGTGATCGAAATGATCGTGAAGCCGATCTGGCCGGCACCCTTGAGTGCCGCCTCGAACGGCCGCTCGCCCAGCTCGATGTAGCGCACAATGTTCTCGATCATGACGATGGCGTCGTCGACGACAAAACCGACCGAGATCGTCAGCGCCATCAGCGAGATGTTGTCGAGGCTGTAGCCGACTGCGTACATGACCCCGAGGGTAGCGAGCAGCGACAGCGGGACCGCCAGGCTCGGGATCACCGTCGCCCATAAGGTCCGCAAGAACAGAAAGATGACGAGGACCACGAGGCACACGGTCAGCATCATCGTGAACTGCACGTCGTGCACCGCGGCGCGGATCACGAGCGACCGATCGGAGACGAGTTCGATCTTGACCGAGGGCGGGATCGATTCCTCAAGGCGCGGGATCCAGCTCTTGATCGTGTCGACCAGTTGGATGGTGTTGGCGCCCGCTTGGCGCTGGATCGCCAGACCCTCGGCGGGCGTGTCGTAATACCACGCACCGATGCGCTCGTTTTGCGTCGCGTCGATGACTTCGGCGACGTCTTTCAGGCGTACCGGTGCGCCGTTGCGGTACGCGACGATGACGTTCTTGAACGACGCGGCGTTGAACAGCTGATCGTTGGTGTCGATGGTGAAGGTCTGGTGCGCGCCTTCGAGGGTGCCCTTTGGCCGATCGACGGTCGCCGTCGTCAGCGCGTTGTGCACGTCTTCGAGGCCGATGCCGCGAGCGGCGAGCGCGCCGGGGTTGACCCGGACATGCACCGCGAAAGGCTTCTGGCCGAAAATTCGCGATTCCGAGACGCCATTCACCGTCGATATCTTCTGGGCCACGATCGTGTAGGCGTAATCATCGACCTTGTAGATCGGCATCGCGTTCGAATAGACGGCATAGATCAGGACCGGACGGTCGGCCGGGTTGGTTTTTCGATAGGTCGGCGGAGTCGGAAGGTCCTTCGGAAGAACGCCGCTGGCGGCGTTGATCGCAGTCAGGACATCTTGCGCGGCGGCGTCGATATTGCGCTCTAGATCGAACTGCAGGGTGATCGACAGCGAGCCTATGCCGCTGGTCGAGGTCATCTGGTCGAGACTTGGGATCGCTGCGAATTGCTGCTCGAGCGGTGTGGCGACGGCCGACGCCATCGTCTCCGGGCTGGCTCCGGGGTAATTGATCGAAACAACGATGGTCGGGAAATCGACCTTCGGCAGTGCCGCCACCGGTAGCAGGGCGTAGGCGCCGATGCCGAAGACGAGCACCCCCAGCATCATCAGCGAGGTCGCGATCGGCCGGCGAATGAAGGGTTCCGAGATGCTCATCGGCGCTCGCCCGAGAAATCGATAGGACGAATTTTCTTTTGTTGTCGGTTCTCAGCCGGCGGCGCCAGGCTGGCCCGCAGTCGTCGGGTTGACGCGGGCGCCTTCGGTCAGCCGATACTGCCCGTCGACGACGACATTTTCGCCGACGGTAAGCCCCTTGGTGATGACGGCGAGCCCATCCTGCATCGAGGCCACCTCGACTGCACGACGCTCGACGGTGTTGTCGGGTTTGATGACGTACGCGTAATAACCGTTCGGCCCGACCTGAACGGTCTGCTGAGGCACCGTCGCCACGCCTTTGCGGGTCGATAAGATCAGCCGGAGATTGACGAACTCGCCCGGCCACAAACGTTCGTCATCATTGTCAAACCGCGCCTTCAAGTGGATCGTACCGGTCGCCTGGTCGATCATGTTGTCGATCAGGGTCAGCTTCCCTTCGGCCAGTTGCTTCTTATCGTCGCCGCTGTAGGCGCGAACAACGAGTGGCGCCTGCTTGTTTTGTTCGTGGACGTCGTCGAGGGTTTCCTGCGGCAAGGTGAAGCTGACAAAGATCGGTTTCAGCTCAGTAATCATGACGAGCGGTGTGTTGTCGCTCGCATGCACGAGGTTTCCGGTGTCGACCAGACGCGCGCCAAGGCGTCCGTCAATCGGCGAGCGGATATCGGCATAACCGAGATTGAGCTTGGCGTTCTCGATCTGTGCTATGTCACCCTTGATCGCAGCCTGAAACTGCTCGACCGTCGCCTTTTGCTGGTCGTAGCTTTGTTTTGTTTGCCATCCGGGGGCGAGAAGCTTCTCGTAACGGTCGAGGTCGAGTTTGGCGCCGGCGAGTTGCGCCTCGTCCTTCTCTTTGGCCGCTTGCGCCATCTCGAGCGCCGACTGATACGGGCGCGGATCGATCTGAAACAGCGGGTCCCCGACCTTGACGTCCTGACCCTCCTTGAAGTTGATCTTGATGATCTGGCCGTCGACTCGGCTCTTGACGGCGACAGTGTTGTAGGCCTGCACCGTGCCGATGCCGTGCAGGAACACCGGTACATCCTCGGTGGCGACAGTTCCGGCGGTGACCGGGATCGCCTGGCCTGCGGTCTGTGCTGCCGCTTGCGGCATACCGCTATTCCCGCTCAGCCACCAGATTGCCGCGCCCATCGCGGCCAGCGCGAGGATCGCAGCTCCACCGATCAGATGCCTCACCATGCCGAGCGCCTCCACGTTTAGGGCACTTTGTCTATCATAGACAAACTCTACGAGTCACCCGGATTTGGGCGAACAAAGCAGGTGCCAGGGTTGCGTTAGCGGCGGGAAGGCGCTTCGATCGGTGCGCAATTGGTGCGCCCCGACATCAGACAATCCTCCAACCGAGATTTCTCCCTAAGCTCGCGAACAAGCCATACGCCGGCAATGGCCAGCGCCAAAATAATGATCAAGCCGATCAGCGCGGCTGATCGCCGCTGGTCGGCATCGTCATCGCGATCCTCGGATCGGTTGTTCATCCGCTTGCCCAAACAGCGGTCAAAGTTAAGATAGCTTTGCTGCATCGCCGCTAGCAACCGACCAAATCGGCAACGACGGCAGGGCGGGTAAGGATGCCCGGATCGGCCTATCTGATGCAGTATCCAGCTCATCGAGGACACAAGATGAACGATCGTCTAGAGCCGCGCATTCGCATCCTGCTCGGGTCATCCATTGCGATCGGCCCTGGCAAGGCCGCGCTGTTGGAAGCGATTGGGGAAACCGGATCGATTGCCGCCGCGGGTCGACGTATGGGCATGAGCTACCGTCGGGCTTGGCTGCTGACCAAGACGATGAATGCCTGTTTTCGCGAGCCGCTGATCGAAGCCGCAAAGGGCGGCATCGGCGGCGGCGGTGCCCGGCTCACCGCGGCGGGCCGCAAGGTTCGGGCGCTCTATCGGATGATGGAGGACCATGCGGCGGAGGCGGTCACGTCGGATATGGAGACACTCCGCGCGCTGACGGTCGAACAGCCGCCCATTGGCCCGATATGCGCAAAATACCATATCGGTCGCGATCATCCGATGTGATGAATTAGGCGAGCACTCAGTCCAAAGAGGCTCGCCCGTGCATGACCTCTTCGATGCCTTTGCTACTGCTTGGCGGTTAGTTCAGTCAGGCGACCCCACCCTTATCGCGATCGTATTCCTCTCGCTCAGTATCAGCCTCTCGGCGGTTGTCGTTGCATCCGTGCTGGGGCTGCCGCTCGGCGCAGGGCTCGCCGTGCTGCAGTTTCCCGGCCGGAACGCGGTGGTCGTGATCGTCAACGCCTCGATGGGCCTGCCGCCTGTCGTGGCCGGCTTGGTCGTCTACCTCTTGTTGTCGCGTTCTGGTCCGCTTGGCGGCTTTGGCCTGTTGTTCACGCCGACAGCGATGGTGATCGCCCAAGTCGTGCTCGTCACCCCGATCATTGCCGGCCTCGCCCGGCAGATGCTCGAGGACCTTTGGCGAGAATACGGCGACCTCTACATCCTGGACGGTATCGGTCGGATCTACACCATCTGCTCGCTGTTGTGGCTCGGGCGGTTCAGCCTGGTGACGGCAGTGTTGGCCGGTATGGGCCGAGCGGCTGCCGAAGTCGGCGCGATCCTGATCGTCGGCGGCAACATCGCGGGCGTCACCCGCACGATGACGACCGCTATCGCCTTGGAGACGAGCCGAGGGGATCTCGCCCTCGCTCTCGGGCTCGGCCTCATCCTTCTGAGCCTTATCCTGGCGATCAATGCGACGGTGCAATTCGTCGGCAATGCCGCCAAGAGGGTGGCCGCGATATGACCGAATGGGTTTGGTCTCCGGCGGCGAGATTCCTGCTCCTGCTGGCAGCGTCGGCTGCGGCCGCCCAGGAGCCATTCATTGCGGTAGCCTCGACGACCTCGACCGAGGAATCCGGCCTGTTCGGTTATCTGCTACCGGCCTTCACGAAGGAGACCGGCATTCAGGTCCGGGTCGTCGCGGTCGGCACAGGACAGGCACTCAAGATCGGTGAGCGCGGCGATTGCGATGTCGTGTTCGTCCACGATAGGGCAGCAGAGCTTGCCTTTGTCGAGCACGGCTTCGGTATCGACCGCCGTGAGGTGATGTATAACGACTTCATTTTGGTCGGTCCGAAGAGCGACCCGGCGCATGTCGATGGCGGCAAGGACATCGTGGGCGCGTTCCACGAGATCGCGGCGTCTAATGCACCGTTCGTCGCGCGCGGCGACGACAGCGGCACCAGCAAGGCCGAGCAGCGCTTCTGGAGGGAAGCGGGCATCGACCCAAAGACAGCGGGCGCAAGCTGGTATCGCGATACCGGCTCGGGGATGGGTCCGACCCTCAACACGGCTGCCGCGCTGGACGGCTATACGCTCTCCGATCGAGGAACATGGCTGAGCTTCAAAAACAAGCAGCACCTGAAAATTGTCGTCGAGGGCGATCGGCGGCTCTTCAACCAGTACGGCGTCATGCTGGTGAACCCAGCGAAACACCCGCATGTCAAACAGGATCTCGGTCGCAAGTTTATCGACTGGCTGACTTCGGCGAGCGGTCAAAAGGCGATCGCCGACTATAGAATCAACGGCGCTCAACTGTTCTTCCCGGACGCCGAAGGCTCGCGATCATGACCGATCCGGTCGGGAGTTGGTACTGCCCATACCCGCTCATTTCGTCCGGCCGGCTTGATCGCGCCCGGTTGCGAGCCCGCCGGGCTCTGGGCTATTGACCGGTGTGCATCGCGAAAGGATCAGGCGCCATGGCTCAGCGCGGGCCGCTTTCCGGCATTACCATTATTGATCTGTCCCGCATCCTCGCGGGCCCGTACTGTACCTTGCTGCTCGCCGAACTCGGCGCACGCGTGATCAAGGTCGAACCGCCGCAGCAGGGTGACGACGCGCGCCAATACGGCCCGTTCAAGAACGGCAAATCCGCCTATTTCGCCTCGGTTAACCGCGGCAAAGAATCGATCGCGCTCGACCTCAAATCACCGGCCGGCCGCGAGCTCTTCGAGCGGCTGCTCGCCAAGGCTGACGCTCTGGTCGAGAACTTTCGCCCGGGCACGATGGAGAAGCTCGGCTACGACTGGGAGAGCCTGCATCGGCGCTACCCCCGCCTGGTCTACGCTGCTGCTTCGGGCTTCGGGCACAGCGGCCCCTACTCCCACTATCCGGCCTACGACATGGTGGTGCAGGGTCTCGGCGGCATCATGAGCATCACGGGTCACCCGGGGATGCCGTTGACCCGGGTCGGCACATCGGTCGGCGATCTCGCCGGCGGCCTCTATACCGCGGTTGCGCTCAACGCAGCACTCCTGCATCGCGAGCGCACCGGCGAGGCGACGAAGGTCGACGTCGCCCTGTTCGATTGCCAGCTTGCGCTGCTCGAAAACGCGATCATGCGCTACACCACGACGGGTGAGGTTCCCGGACCGATGGGCGCGCGCCACCCCTCGATCACTCCGTTCGAAGCCTTCGTGACCCGCGACGGGAACCTGATCATCGCGGCTGGCAACGACGGGTTATTCGTCAAGCTGGCGCACGCGCTCGACCGCGCGGATCTCGCCGAAAACCCTCTGTTCAAGACAAACGCATTGCGCAATCAACACCAAGAGGCTCTGCGTGCCGAGATCGAAGGCGTCCTGCGCACCAAGGGCACCGACCGTTGGATCGAGGTGCTGGAGGCGGCGGGAGTGCCGTGCGGCCCCGTTAACAACATCGCCCAGGCTATCGCTCATCCTCAGACCACGGCCCGCAACATGCTGATATCGGTCGACGATCCGGTTACCGGCCCGCTCAAACTCGCCGGCAACCCGATGAAGGTGTCGAGCTTCGCCGATCCGCCGACACGACAGCCCGCCCCCGATCTCGACGCCGATCGCGACCATATCCTGCGCGAACTCGGCCTTTGAGTGTTGCCGCGATTTGGCCGCCCTCACTTCTCCATGTTGATGCCAAATTCGCAATACATTCTGCTTGCGGGAATGGCCCCACGCCGGTCTTTTATCTATACGCGAGTAAAAATGACAATCCGGCTTCGGTCGTCAGAAATTTGTCAAAGTCTCCCTCAGGGGGTGTCAGAAATGCGTCCGAGCAGCTTATGTAAGTTTCTGATAAGCAATGAGTTTTTGATGAATGGATTGACTTCGATCAGATTTTTTCCCGCGTTTTCCCTGTGTGGCAGGGAAACTCGATAGCGCATCCGGGCGAAATTCGGGTCAGGGGAGCACCGTGATCCGGCGCATTTTTGCGGGCCTGCTCGCGCTGCTCCTCGTCCTTTGCGGCGGGCTCTACTTGTATCTGCGGTCATCCCTGCCGCAGACCGACGGCAGGCTCGTTGTACCCGGACCGAAGGGCGAAATTCGCATCGAGCGCGATGCCGAGGGGATCCCGCTGATCGCGGCACAAGACGATCAAGACGCCGCTTTCGGGCTCGGTTTCGTCCATGCCCAGGACCGCCTCTTCCAGATGGAGCTGCAGCGCCGCTACGGCGCTGGGCGGCTCGCCGAGATCTTCGGGCGGGAGGCGGTTACGATCGACCGGCAGATGCGGGTCCTTGGCCTCTATCGCGCCGCCGAGGCCGAGATCCCGTTCCTGTCGTCGACGGTAAGGCGTGGGCTCGAAGCCTATGCGGCCGGCGTTAACGCCTTTCTCGGGTCGCATCGGGGCGCTCTGCCGCCCGAGTTCCTGCTGCTGCGATTTTCTCCGGAGCCGTGGACGCCGGCAGACACCCTCGTTTGGGGCAAGCTGATGGCCCTGCAGCTCGGTGGCAACTACCGCGGCGAGCTTCAGCGCGCGCGGATGGCTCGCACTATCCCGGCGGCGGATCTCGCTTTTCTTTATCCGGAGTATCCAAAGGATGCGCCGACGACGCTCTCGGACATGGTGCCGATCTACCGCCGGCTCGGGCTTGACTCCCTCTACGAGGCGGTGCCGCCCGTCGTTGGCCCGATCTACGCCTCGAACAATTGGGTCGTCGACGGAAGGCACAGCGCTAGCGGAAAGCCGCTCCTTGCCAACGACCCGCACCTCGAATTCGGCGCGCCGGGGTTTTGGTATCTCGCCCGATTGAGAACGCCGCAACATGAGATCAACGGCGGGACCGCCGCCGGTAGCCCTTTCGTCCTGGTTGGTCACAACGAACGGATCGCCTGGGGCTTGACGACAACCACGGCCGATGTCGAGGATCTCTTCGTCGAGCGGATCGATCCGGCCGATCCGAGCCGCTATCTAACCCCGAAAGGGAGCGCCGCCTTCGCGCTGCGACGCGAGATCATCTTCGTGCGCGGCGAGGCACCGGTCGATATCACCATCCGGACAACCCGGCACGGCCCGGTGTTGTCTGATGTACTTCCCGCAGGGGCGGCTGATCCAGGATTCGTCCTCGCGCTGGCCGCGACCTTTACAATCCCGGATGACCGTAGCGCCGAGGCGCTATGGGCGATCAATCGGGCAAACGACTGGCCGAGCTTCCGCGACGCGTTGCGGAATTTCGTGGGACCGATGCAGAACATCGTCTATGCTGATGTAGATGGCACGATCGGCTTTATCGCGCCGGGACTGGTGCCGATCCGACGCAGCGGCCAAGGCTGGCTGCCGGCGCCGGGTTGGACCGGCGAATACGATTGGGTCGGGTTTGTCCCATTTGCGGAGCTGCCCAGCGCGATCAACCCGCCTTCGGGTCATTTTGTCAGCGCCAACAACAAGATCGTGCCGGCCGGCTACCCCTATTTCTTGAGCCGAGACTGGGATCTGCCGAACCGCGCGGAACGTATCGAGGCGCTGCTTAACGCGACCCCGGTCCAGGCACCCGCATCGAGCGCCGCCATCGAGACCGATACTTTGTCCCTGATGTCCCAGCGCCTGGTGCCGCTGATGACGCAAATCAGCGCTCCGGACGAGGCGTCGGATGAGGCGATCCGTCGCTTGCGTCGTTGGGACTTTCGCATGGACGGGGACAGGGTCGAGCCCTTGCTATTCACCGCTTGGCTGCGTGAATTCAGCCGCGAGATCCTCTTCGATCGCCTCGGCGACGCTGCGGTAGGCTACTGGGACTTGAAGCCGCGGGTCATGGAGGCGGTGTTGACCGAACACCAGGATTGGTGCGACGACCCTAAGCAGCCTGAGCGAAAGGGCTGCGCCGTGCGTCTCACGGAATCTCTCAACAGAGCGCTCGCGCAGCTACGCCAAGTGTACGGGGCCGATATTACGCAATGGCGGTGGAGGAGAGCGCACGTCGCGATGTTCGCTAACCCGGTCTTCAACCGGATTCCGGTGCTGCGTGATTGGCTCGACATTTCGATCCCGACCTCGGGTGGATACGACACGCTCGACCGCGGCCCAAGCACAATCCGTGATGACGCGCGGCCCTTCGCGCAGCGCTTCGGCGCCGGGCTGCGGATAATCACCGATCTCGCGGCACCAAATGGATCGACGATGATGATCGCGCCTGGCCAATCCGGAAATCCAGTCTCCAGTCACTTTGCCGATCTGCTGGTGCGCTGGCGTGATTTCGCCTGGCTCGTACCCGGCCGATCCAAGACCGTCGCCACGCTTGTGTTGATGCCCGAGCCTTCGGGGTCCTCGCGGTGAACGATCTGCCGGTTACTATCGGCGCGGTTCGTCGTGCGGCCGCGGGAATTGCGGAGGCAATAGCGCGCACGCCTGCGATCGCGGCCCCGGCGCTATCCGAGCTCGCCGGTACCGAAATCCACCTCAAGCTCGAGACGTTGCATCGCACGGGCTCTTTCAAGGAACGCGGCGCGCTTGCCAAGCTCCTGACGCTTGACGCCTCTCAAAGCTGCGCGGGGGTTGTCGCGATGTCGGCCGGCAACCACGCGCAGGGTGTTGCCTATCATGCTCGCAGGCTCGGGATACCGGCGACAATCGTGATGCCCGAGGGCACCCCCTTCATCAAGATCGACCGCACCGAGGCGCTCGGTGCCACCGTGGTGTTGAAGGGCGACAGCCTTGCCGCCGCCCGCGAGGCGGCCGATACGCTCGCCCGCGAGCAGGGGTTCGTACTCGTTCATCCTTATGATGATCCCAATGTCATCGCCGGCCAGGGGACGATCGGTCTCGAGCTCCTCGCCGACCGGCCGGATCTGGACACCCTCGTCGTGCCGATCGGCGGCGGCGGCCTGATATCCGGGATCGCCGTCGCCGCGAAGTCGATCAAGCCGGAGATCGAGATCGTCGGCGTCCAGTCGACGCTCTATCCCTCGATGTATCGCCTGCTACGCGGCGAGGACCCGGGTCCACCGGCCGCGGCGGCGACACTCGCGGAAGGGATCGCGGTCAAGGAGCCGGGCCGGCTGACGCGCCATATTGTCAAAGCGCTGGTATCGGAGATCCGGCTCGTCGACGAGGTTCTGCTCGAAAGTGCGGTTGAGACCTTATTGGAGCGCCAAAAGCTCATCGTTGAGGGCGCCGGCGCTGCCGGTCTTGCCGCCGTGCTCGCCACACCCGAGAGATTTGGTGGCCGGCGCGTCGGGATCGTGATTACCGGCGGCAATATCGATTCCCGTTTGCTCGCCTCGATCCTGATGCGCGGCCTAGTGCGCGAGGGCCGGCTCGTCCGCCTGCGTTGCGAATTGCCCGACACACCCGGCGCGCTCTCGCGCCTGTCGGGGGTCATCGGCAAGCACGCCGGCAACATCGTCGAAGTGCACCATCAGCGGCTGTTCCACGACACTTCGGTCAAACGCGCCGAGCTCGATGTCGTGGTCGAAACCCAGAACCGGCGCCATGTCGAGGTGCTGATCGGCGCATTGGTCGCAGCCGGCTTCCCAACGCAGCTGCTGTTGAGCTCCGCCGACGACCAGCACGCCGCGAATAACGGCTAGCTTGCCGCTTCGACCAGGAACAACCGTCCGCGCGAGGCGGCTTGTCGGATCTTCAGCGCACGCTGATATTCCTCGGAACGGTACCAGCGGCGGGCGGTCTCCGCGTCCGGAAACTCGATGACGACGATCCGCTCCGGCTGTGGCTCGCCCTCGAGCAGCTCGATCGGGCCTCCTCTGACTAGGAAACGGCCGCCGTACCGCGCGATACTGGCCGCAGCCAGCGGCCGGTACGGCTCATACGCAACAATGTCGGTCACCTGAATATCGGCGATCACATAGGCGGTCAACGGTCCCTCCCGGTCAAAGGCATGGAGCGTGACAATAAAGCAAACGAACTCGCGAGCACCGTGTTGGTACGGACATTCCCCTTCCAGACACTCTCCCTTATTTAATGCCCCGCGGCATTGCGCCGCGCCGGCCCGCCAAGAGCCCGCAGGCAAAAGGCACGAAGCTTGCGCCAGGGAGAGTTTTCCCGGGCCTGGAGCCGGGCCGCGAGGTCGGCCCGGATGCGGTCCCGATCCGCTGTGGCCTGTTGCCGTTCGCTCTCGGCCGCTTTCAACTCGGACCGTGCCGTTTGAACTGCTTGTGAACTCTGCTCGACCCACAATCCCGCGGCAGCCTGCAATGAGGTCGTAGCGCATTCGAACCCGCTGCGCTCTGCGTCCCAATCAGCACGCGCCTTCGTCAGCTCTGCTCTCAGCGCCGCGGTCTCTACGCGAGAGGCGGCGGCCTGCGCCTCGGCTTCCGTCAAAGCCTGCGACAGCGTTTGTCGTTCGGCGGCAAATCGCCGTGTCTCATCATCGAGAGCCGCACGCAGCTGCACGATTTGGTCGCCGAGCCGCCGCGCCTCGGTCGATGCTGCAGCCAAGCCGGATTGCACTGCACCGCATTCGCGTTCGAGCCGCAAGATCGCCGCTTCCTGTTCCGCGCTGCGCGCGCGCTCAGACGCCAGTTCCCGATTCACTTGCCTAAGCGCGGCGCGGGCCGCTGCGAGTGGCGATGACAGATCCCGGCCAGCAAGCAGCGGCATTGTGGGAGGATCCCGGTGCGATTTCTCCCCGTCGAAAACCTCTATCGGATGGAGCATCAGGAAGCGGAGATCCCGAGGGTAACCCCGCTCTTCGAGATCTCGGTATGCCGCCTCGATGCCGGGGAAAGTTGCAATAAACGCCTCAAGGTTCCAAAGAACTTCGAACCGGCGGAGGCCATCAATCGGGGCGAGCTCGCGATCGGCGTTCGCCTCGAGCCAGTTAACCGTAGCCTCGGGCTCAAAGCCCGGGTCCATGACATAGATTTTTCTGTCGCGGATCTCGGCTTTTGCGTCGACGGGTCTTCCGTCCCGAAGCGCGTCCAGCACGTCGTGAAAACCGAGCTGGTAGGTCAGGTTGAAAACTGCATCATGAATCTGCAAGACCCCGTCCGTATCGACAATTGTCAGCGTGTGCGTGATGTTGCTCGACAAGCCAAATTCATAGCACCAAGCGCGAAGGCCCTTTTTGGTGAAGGCGCGCCACAGCGCCAGGGCCGTCCCCCGACCGGGAGATCCGGTAGCCGCCGGGGTTTTCCGGTAGACCTTACGTCGAAGCCTGTTCAAGCGCCGTGACGCGTCTTTCAAGTCGAGGCGTTCCTCGCCGAGAAGTGAGTTGACCAAGCGAGCTTCAAGATACCCGCTAGTCGCCACCCGCGTCATCTGGTCAGGCGTGCCCCGGCCAGCGGGTATTTGATATCTTTGGCATTCGCCGAGGACTAGAATCGCAATGCGACGCCTCCGGTTTGGCCCGGCCGCCCTCGCTCTCTGTAGTCTCTGGACCGGCTGTGGTATTCCCCATGATGTCGGCCTTGCGGAGCGTTGCGCGGACGTTATGCAGCGCGCGTTCCCGAACGCGACGATCGAAATCGGCAAGACCGGAGCCTCGGCGACCGGTCTGACCACGATCATTGCCCGCGTGGAGGGGGTCAGGAGTGATATCCCGCCGGAAGAACCTCAAACACGCGATTTGGCCGTCGAATGCCGGTTCGATAACAACATCCTGACGGGCTTCCGCTGGACGGCCGGCCCGCTGCGTTGATCGGCTAGGGGAGCTCGGGATTGAGCTGCCCAGGGCTGGCGCGGCCCCTGGCTTTCGTCCATACTCGGGAGCACCAACCGGCCGGCAATGCGGCGCGGAAAGGAATGCGATGGACGTTGGGCCGGGGGCGGAAAACAGACGGAAACGCGAGCAAAGTCAGCGAAATTCGCGCGTGATGGCGATGGATGGCTTGCTGGTCGGGTCATTCAGACAATTCTTTGCCACCTCACCGGTTGCGTGCCCCTATGTCCCGGGTCGGGCCGAGCGCAAGCTGATCGTCGAACTCGGCGGGAGCGGCGGTGCAGCATTTTACGACGATCTCTCGCGTGCCGGATTCCGGCGCAGTCACCGCTTCGCCTACCGGCCGGCGTGCCGAGGTTGCACCTCCTGCGTTCCGGTACGGATCGCCGTCGAGCGTTTTCGACATAGCCGCTCGACCCGGCGCGTGCGCAACGCCAACCGGGACCTTCGTGGCAGTCTCGTTGCGGCTCGCGCCACACCAGAGCAATTTCGGCTGTTCTTGGCTTATCAGCGCTTGCGCCACGGCGACAGCGACATGGCATCGATGCGCTACGGCGATTATCGGGGGATGGTGGAGGACACTCCGCTGCGGACCGTCCTGGCCGAGTTTCGCGACGGTTGCGGCGGCCTGGTCGCGGCTTCGCTGATCGATCTCCTCGATGACGGAGTGTCTGCGGTCTACAGCTTCTACGATCCGCGTCAGGCAAAGCGCAGCCTCGGGATCTGGAGCGTTCTTTGGCTCGTCGAGGAGTGCCGCCGCCGAGGGCAGCCTTTTGTCTATCTCGGTTACTGGATCGCGGAGAGTCCGAAAATGGCTTACAAAGAGCGCTTCCCTGCGCTGGAGCGCCTGGATGGGGGCGGTTGGACCGTGTTCGCCCGATAATGGCGATTGGCGTTCTCGACTCCGCGATTTTGGCCGACATGTTCGGCACCCCGGCGATGCGAGGGATCTTTGGGGACGAAGCGTTCCTCGCCCGCTGCGTCGACGTCGAGGCTGCGCTCGCTCGCGCCCAAGCACGGCTCCAGATCATCCCTGCTGAAGCAGGCGAAGCAATCACGCGGATAGCGAGCGCGCTAGCGAACGGGAACCGGGCATTCGATCTCGCCCGTTTGAAAAAGGAAACCGAGACCGTCGGGTACCCGATCCTACCGCTAGTCCGCCAACTCTCCGAATGGGCCGGCGAGAACGGCCGCTACATCCATTGGGGCGCCACGACCCAGGATATCATGGACACCGCCGTCGTGCTGCAGATCCGCGCGGGCCTCGAACTGATTGAAGAAGACTTGACCGCAGTTCGCGGCCATCTCGCCGAGCTCGCCCGGTGCTATCGCGACACGCCGATGGCGGGGCGCACCCATCTGCAACACGCGCTCCCGGTGACGTTCGGCTATAAAGCCGCAGTCTGGCTCTCTGCGCTGGACCGCCACGCCGATCGGGTACGCGAGCTGCGGCCGCGCGTGTTGTTGGCCCAGTTCGGCGGCGCCGCCGGCACGCTGGCCTCGCTCGGCGCCGGAAAGGAAAGCCTCGCGACCCGCACCGAACTTGCCGGCGAGCTGGCGCTTGGTGACCCGCCGATCACCTGGCACGTTATCCGAGACGGGATCGCCGAAGCTGCACAGGTGCTGGCGTTGTTGCTCGGCAGTCTCGGTAAGATCGCCCTCGATGTCATGCTGATGTCGGCGACCGAGTTCGGCGAGGCGGCCGAACCCTTCGTCACCGGCCGTGGGTCGAGCTCAACGATGCCGCAAAAGCGCAACCCAATCTCATGCGAACTGATCCTGGCGGCCGCCAAAGTGCTGCGTCAGCAAGCTGGGCTGGTGCTGGACGCGCTCGTGACGGATTTTGAGCGGGCGACCGGTCCCTGGCACGTCGAATGGGTGGCATTGCCCGAAGCCTTCGGCTACACCGCCGGAGCGCTTCATCAGGCGCGCTTCATGCTCGGCGGGCTGATCGTCGACAGCGGCCGCATGGCGCAGAACCTTGGAATGACACACGGGCTCATCGTCGCCGAGGCGGTGATGATGGGATTGGCGCCACACACCGGCCGGAACGAGGCGCACGACCTCGTCTATGACGCCTGCCGGGTCGCGATCGAGACCGACCGGCCGCTGCTCGACGTGCTGCTGGAGACGCCTGCTGTGGCCGGCCCGCTCGGTGCGGAGAAGCTTGGGGCGTTGACCGATCCCGCGAATTATCTCGGAGCTGCACCGGCGATGGTCGACTGCGTGCTCGCCGGGCGCTGAGTTCCCGCCATACTAGCTTGCAGGTCGCGGGCACCACCGATAGAACACAAGAGATGCCGGGCTTCTCGTCCTCGGCGAAACTGGGAGCCACACCATGCGCGCGATTTCACGCCGCGGTTTCTTGGAGCTCGCGGGCGTCGGGGCGACGACCGCTGTAATCGGCCCGCTCCACGCGTCTGCCGCAAGCAAGTCGCTGACCGTTCTGCACGAGAGCTCGTTCATTCCGCCGTTCGACGAATACATCAAGACGACGCTGGCCGAGGCCTATGAAAAAGAAACCGGTGTCAAAGTAGTCTATGAGGTGACCGCCGTCGGAAGCCTGCCGACTCGGATCAGCACGATTGCCGAAACCGACACCGGCGCTGACATCACCATGAACGGCCTGTTGCAGGTCATCCAGTTCGGTGAGAAGTACCTCGACGTCACCGATCTCTGCAAGGAGATCGGTGACAAGAACGGCGGCTGGTACGACGCCGGGCGCGAGGCCGTTCTCGTAGACGGCGAATGGAAGGCCGTGCCATTCTGCAATATCGGTCAATTGATGAATTGGCGGACCGACTGGTTTGCCGAAGTCGGCGTTAAGACATTCCCCCAAACATGGGAAGAGCTGTACGAGGTCGGCAAGAAGCTGAAGGCCAACGACCACCCGTTTGGCTTCGAACTCGGGCACGGCTTCGGCGACAACCATGGTTGGCTCTATCCGCTGTTGTGGTCTTATGGCGGCGCCGAGGTGGCCTCCGACGGCAAGACCGTGGTTATTGATTCCAACGAGACCGCCCGCGCTGTCGATTTCGCCCGCAAATTTTTCCGCGATACGATGTTCGAGGATGTCCTGGGCTGGACCGACGTCAGCAACAACAAGGCGTGGATGGCCGAGCAGATCTCTTGCACTAACAATGCAGAAAGCATTCTCTGGTTCGCGAAGAAGAATTTCCCCGAGATCGCTAAAGTAACGGACCAAGCACAGAACCCGGCGGGGCCAAGAGGCCGGTTCCATCTGCTCGATTCAATCAGCCATTCGATCTTCAATTTCTCGCCGGTAAAAGAGGAGGCGGTGGCGTTCATGCGCTGGCTGATGGACCCCAAGCAGCTAGGTGGCTGGTACGCCGTTGCCGACAGTTATTATCAACCGCTCCTGCATGGCTACGACAATGCGCCGATGTGGCAGGTCGAGCCGCGCAACATTCCGTACCGCGACGCAATGACGACCGCACATCTGCCGGGCTGGCCGGCGCCAGCGAGCCGGCAGATGGCTGAAAGCGTCGCCAAGTATATCGTTGTCGACATGTTCGCCAAGGCCTGTGCCGGCGCCTCGACCAAAGACGTGATCAAGAACGCCGAGCTGCAGCTCAAGGAGATCTATCGCGCCGTCTGAAGATGTCGGTCCGATCCGAGCTCATCGTCGCAGCGTCACCGCCAGCGCGCCGCACCGCTTCACACGCCAGCTGGGCCGACCGCCAGAGCGTGTTCAGCTGGCTGATGATGGCGCCGCCGCTGCTGTTTCTGGGGGCTCTGGTCGGCTATCCGTTCTGCTACGGCATTCTGTTGAGCCTGCAGGACAGGCCGGTAGCGCACCCCGGAACCTTTGTCGGGCTGAAGAATTTCGCAGCCAATTTCAATGACCCGATCTTCTGGCGGGTAGCGCTCAACACATTTGTTTACACCGGCGCCGCCACGTTGCTGAAGATGGTCGGAGGCCTGGCGCTGGCGCTGGCGATGAACCAGCGGTTCCCGCTGAAGAATTTGGTGCGGGCATTGCTGTTGTTGCCGTTCATTGTGCCGACAGTGTTGAGCACGGTCGCCTGGATGTGGATCCTCGATCCAGCCTTCAGCGTCTTGAACTGGGTGCTCGTTCTGGTCGGGGTGCCCAAGCCCGGCCCCTCTTGGCTCGGCAATCCGATCTTGGCGATGGTTTCGATCATTGTCATCAACACCTGGCGTGGTCTGCCTTTCTACGGCATCACCTTGCTTGCCGGTTTGCAGACCGTGCCGCCGGAGCTCTACGAGGCGGCGACGATCGACGGCGCCAGCGGCTGGCAGCGGTTCCGCTATGTTACTTTGCCATTGCTGCAGCCGATAATCCTAATCGTAACGTTGTTCTCGGTCATTTTCACCTTCGCCGACTTCCAGCTCGTTTATGTGCTGACCCATGGCGGGCCGCAGAACGCGACCCAACTCTTCGCAACCTATGCTTTCGACATCGCGATGGGTGCCGGCCAGCTCGGTCTCGGCGCGTCGGTCGCGCTGACGATGCTCCCGGCATTGGCGTTGCTGATCGTCGCGCTGACGATCTATCTACGGAGAGGGTGATGGTCACCGGCTATGGCCCGGTCGAGCGTCTGGTGCGGTTGTGGCTGCCGGTCGGTTTCTTTCTCGTACTGGCGCTATTCCCGTTCTATTGGATGGCGATCACCTCGCTCAAGCCGAATTCCGAGCTCTACAATAGACATGTAATGCCGCTGGTTCTGCACCATCCGACACTGAAGCATTACATCGATCTATTGACCCAAACGAGCTTTCTGACCTGGACCTGGAACACGATGCTGGTCGCGGTGGTCTCGACTGCGATTTCACTGGTTCTCGGCGTCATGCTCGCCTACCCGCTGGCGCGCATGCGGTTTGCCGGCGCCGGCCTGATCGCGATGACCGTGGCGGCGATTTATCTGGTACCGCAGCCATTGCTGTTCATCCCGCTCGCCGATGTGATCAACCGGCTCGGCCTCGGCAACACCTTGACCGCGGTGATCCTGACCTATCCGACAATGCTCGTGCCGTTTTGCGCCTGGCTGCTGTTGGGCTATTTCAAGACCGTGCCGATGGAGCTTGAGGAGGCCGCGCGCATCGACGGCGCCAGCCGGTTGCAGACCATGCGGCGGATCTTTCTGCCGTTATGCACGCCGGGGTTCATTTCTGCCGGCATCTTTGCCTTCACCCTGTCGCAGAACGAGTTCCTCTACGCGCTGATCTTTCTGACCAAGAGTTCGGTGCGCACCGTTCCGGTCGGGGTCATTGCCGAGCTCATCCGCGGTGACGTGTTCTATTGGGGCCAGCTGATGGCCGGCGCGTTGTTGGGCTCGATTCCGGTCGCGCTGATCTATTCCTTCTTTGTCGAGCACTATGTCGCCGGCCTGACCTCGGGCTCAGTCAAAGGATAGAAAATCGCCAGCCGCTTACTGCTTGGCGTATTTACGTAACCCTTTGGCGACGTTCTCGGCGCCAAAGACATTGCCGGCCGCATCGGCCGCGACACCTTCTGCGCCCGACTTGTCGTCGTTCGGGTTGGGGCGCGGGATGAAGTATTTGACTGTCCCGTCCTTGGCATTCCCGATTCGGATGCCGCGGCGGCAGCCGGGATCTGGAGAACAGCCCTCCTTGTCCTCGGTTTGCGAGTCGGCGACATAGATCAGGTCGTTCTTGTCGATGAACACCGCACTCGGGCGGCCGAACTGCTTCCATTCGGCGAGGAATTTGCCGTCCGGGTCGAAGATCTGAATGCGGCTGTTGACCCGATCGGCCACGAATACCCGGCCCACGGAATCGAGCGCGATCCCATGCGGCTCGTTGAACTCGCCCGGTGCCGACCCTTTCTTGCCCCAGCTTTTGATGACCGAGCCGTCTGCCGCGAGCTTGACGATCCGCGCATTGGAGTCACCGCCGTGGCCGTCGGCGACGAAGATCGTGCCGTCCGGCGCGACGGTGACCGCGGAAGGCCGATAGAAATAGCCGGGGGCATCACCGGGCATGCCGGGCTTTCCCAAAGTCATCAGCACCTTGCCGTCGGGGTTGAACTTGACGACGACGTGCCCCTTGCCGTTCTTGCCGTCCGCATCGGCGACATAGACGTTGCCTTCCCTGTCGACGGCGATGCCATGTGGAAATACGAACATGCTGGAGCCAAAGCTCTTGATCAGCTTGCCGTTCGGGTCGAATTCGAGAACCGCCGGCAGGTCGGAGTTAAGGCAGCCCCCACCGCACCGCTCAAACGCCCAAATGCTCCGGCCGTCGCGGTCCGGTGTGACGGCGATCACCCCGCCCCACTGGCGACCCTCGGGCAATTGACCGAACTTGACCCCGACCGCGTAGGGGTTGGGCAGATCGATCGATGGCAGAGTGGCGTTCTCCGCCATTGCCTGCACTGCCAACAATATCACCGTCACGGCGATGCCGGCCGCCAGTGTAACACCCGCCCGAACCGCTCGTGTCTTCATCGCCGGTCCTCCCAAATCTGTTCGCACACTCTCCGGACCGATGAGATCCGGCATATCTCTTCACAGGCTGCCCATATGGGTCGATGCTAATCTGCGACGGTGAGCGGGTAAAGCACACCACCAGCTGGGAGGACGGCCATGCAATTCGCCATCGCCATTCCGACCGACGCCGATTCATGGCGGGTCGTCAGACGCGCCGAGGAGCTCGGGTTTGCCCGAGCCTGGTTCTACGACACGCAGATGCTGAGCGCCGACCCGTTTGTCGCGATGGCCGCGGCAGCAGTCAAGACGACCAGGATCCGCCTCGGCACCGGCGTATTGATCCCCTCTAACCGGATTGCGCCGGTCACGGCCAATGCCTTTGCCTCGTTGAACAAATTGGCGCCGGGGCGGATCGATTTCGGGGTCGGGACCGGCTTCACTGGGAGGCGGGCGATGGGGCTCGGCGCGGTCAGACTGGCCGATATGGAGGAATACGTCGGTATCGTCATGGCGTTGTTACGCGGCGAAACGGTCGAGGCCGAAATCGAACGGAAGAAGCGGCTGATCCGGCTGCTCAACCCCGAGCTCGGCCTGATCAATACCCGCGACCCGATCCCGCTCTGGGTGGCGGCTTCAGGCCCGCGGGCACGCGCATTGACTGCGAAACTCGGCGCCGGCTGGATCGCGACGGCCGGCGACGTCGAGGGTGCGGTCGCCGCGATGGCCGACATGCAGGAGCGTTGGCGGGCCGCCGGTCGTGAAACCGAGCCACTCGAGGCGGTCGTGCTGACCGGCGGCGCGATCTTGGAAGAAGGTGAGCCCGCCGACTCACCGCGCGCAATCGTCCAGGCGGGACCGCGCGCCGCGATGCTGCTTCATCGGGCGGCCGACGCGGCATTGGCAGGGCTGCCGATGATGGCGCCGATGCCGCCCTCGGTCGCCGAGACCGTGGCGGGCTATGTCGAGCTGGCTCGCAAATTCACGCCGCAGGGCGCCCATTATCTCGAAAACCATCGCGGGCATCTGATGTTCGTTAAGCCCGAAGAGCGGCGGTTTGTCACCGCCGAGCTGATCCGCCGGACGA
>JAFAHQ010000036.1 GCA_019237135.1 Alphaproteobacteria bacterium | reverse complement strand
CTGGGCCGAGGGTCACTATGATCGGCTGCCGGCGATGGCCGCCGACCTCGTCAGCCGCAAGGTCGACTTGATCGTAACCATTGGCGGCACCCCTCCGGCATTAGCGGCGAAAAATGCAACATCTACGATCCCGATCGTCTTTGCCGGCCTCGGCAACCCGGTCGGGACCGGCCTGGTCGCCAGTCTGGCCAGGCCGGGGGGCAATATCACCGGCTTCAGCAACTTCACCGGTGAGCTGACGCCCAAGCGGCTTGAGCTCCTTTGCGATTTAGTTCCCCAGGCCACGGTGATTGCTCTGCTGGCGAACCCGGACAATGCGGGCGAGCAGTACGTGAGGTCTAGGCAGGCAGCGGCACGCGCGAAGGGGGTCCAGCTTCCGGTCCTGATGGCCCGGACTGAAGAGGAGATCGACACGGCTTTCGCCTCTCTCGGCCAACTACAAGTCGGAGGGCTCGTCGTCGAAGCCGATGCATTCTTCAACAGCAGGCGCGAGCAACTTTTGGCGCTAGCATCACGCTATGCCGTACCGACGATCTATGAGAATCGGGGGTTCACTGCGGCCGGCGGCCTGATCAGCTATGGAATTGACACCGCAAATCTCGCTCGCCAAGCCGGCATTTACGCCGGGAGAATTCTGAAGGGCGAGAAGCCAGCCGACCTGCCCGTCCAGCAGCCGACGATATTCGAATTAGTGGTCAATCTGAAAACGGCAAAGGCACTCGGCTTGACCATCCCGCCGGCGATCCTTGCCCGCGCCGACGAGGTCATCGAATAACAGGCTTTGGGCCAGTCTCGACCATAGCCTGGTCAAAGTCCATTCGGATGACATCACTATGTTGCGCCGGCGGGGGATAGCTTAGGCCCGAGAACTGATCTGTGGCCCCGCCGTGTCGTTCGGAGGAGAACCAACGTGGCATGCTCTACGGATAGATATACGGCAACTTACGTGGTGGCTCCGTCTCTGGGCCCAGCCGACTGCCGGGTCGCAGATTTTACCGACATTCAGACAGCGATCAACGCCTTGCCCCCTGCCGGCGGCAAGGTGTTCGTGAAGGCCGGCACTTATGTCGTCTCGCAGACAATCCTGATCCAGCAGAGCAACGTTCACCTTCAAGGCGAAGGGATGGGCATCACCAATATCGTCGCCGCCGCGACGATGACCGCAACTCCAGCAATCCGGGCCTACAATCAGCAAGCCGGCAATGTGCTGCCATTGCTCGCCGACACGGCAAAGGGCGATACCAGCGCGAGCTTGACACCGGCTAATGCCGCCCAGCTGACCGCGGGCAATCATGTCCTGTTGTTCTCGAACAAACCGGTCGATACCGAAGATCCGCAGAAGCACGCCGGTGAGGTCAAGCAAGTCGAAGCCATCGACACAGCCGGCCAGATCACGTTTGATGACCAGATTTATGACGGCTATTTGGTTAGTGATGGCGCAGCGATTGCGCGGATTACCATGCTGCAGAACATAACGCTGTCGGATTTCTCGGTTACCACGCTGGCGCCGTTCTACACGGGAAATGAAGCGTCTGTTTCCTGCCGATTCATCGACAATCTGCAGATCGAACATGTGGAGTCGCATGACACATACGTGGCCGGCATGCAATTGCTGTCGGTGCGCAGTTCGAATATCGCAGAGTGCTATGTCCACGACATTCGGGACAAGCAGCCGGCGGCAAACGTCCATTATGGCATTGTGGTCAGCGCTGCTTCGCAAAATGTGAGCATCGCAGGCTGCCGGTTTTCGCACACGCGCCATGCGGTGACGACCGGAGGGGCAAGTGGAGCCCTGGAGAACGGAGTGCAGCGCAATATCACTGTTTCGAACTGCACATCGATGGCTGCTGACACGGCGCACTTCGATACGCACGATCCTGCAGAAAGCGTAAGCTATGTCGGCTGCGTGGCGATCGGCGGCAAACCTGCCGCGCAGGAAGTCGTCGGGTTTCAGATGCGCGGCGCCAATTCGTCCGTCATCGGGTGTTCAGTATTGCAAGCCATCGGCAAAGGCATCCTGATCTTTCACGCCGGATCCGGTGGTGCCACGATCACCGGAAACATGATAGCCGGTGTCAAGTCGGTCGCGGGAGCTCTCGGGATTGGGATTCATCTGGATTCTTCGGGCACCTCGCGCCACACGATCGCCGGCAATGTCGTCAAACAATGCGAAGGCTCGGCGATTGTTGGAGAAGGCGGCAACAATGATGTCGTCGTGAGCGGCAATGTCGTGGACGGCACAAACCTCGTAGTGGCCGACGCGAGCATCGTCTTCCACAGCGCCGAGCGGATCACCATCATCGGCAACAAGATTATCAACAACCGGACGGGCGGCCCGATCGGGATGAAGGGCAGCTCGACAGACTGGCTGATCACCGGTAATTCTTTTGCACAGAACAGCAGCAATAACCCGGCGCCACTGAGTGCCGACTCGACTGTCATCAATAATTCCGGATACAACCCAGTGGGCACGATTGCGCTTCCCTGGCAACCGAGTGGCGTGTTGACCAACGATGGAGGCGGCAGCGCCGATCCGGTGAGCGGGCGGCTCTACACCGTCAGACAAAGTCCCAAGACGATCATCATTACCGGCGGGGCCGGGACGCAGATCGCGATCGACGGAACCCCGACGGGCCTCTCGGCCGGGGTCTTCAAATTGGGCATCGGCGAAACCATCACGGTCATCTATGGCTCCCCGCCAACGAGCCACGTTTCAGCCGATTGAAGCGACCTCGTGGTGCGTTAATCGGGCAAAATTACTGAGCCCGCCAGTCGGCCGGATAAAAGCTCAGCAGTAGCAATCTTTCCTCTGCAGTCACTGGGAAATAACGCTCGGTCGGGGACTGGAACAAATCAGGCCGGCATGGCGCTGGACGGCCGCACATCAATGCTGCAGGATCGCTATTGTGGCCAAGCCCAATCGCATGCCCGATTTCGTGAGCGATCACGTTGCGGGCGACGTTGGGCAGGCTCAGCGGCCAGAACCGGTCGCTCTTGATCGCCACCAGGGCCTTGCCGAGGCTCCGCCAACGCATCGCGAACGAGACGAAATCGCCGTCCGACAATGCCACGATAAGGTCGCCCGGAACGCCCTTCAGGCTCTCCGGAGGGAACTGCGTCGGGCCGGTGCCGCTCAATACCCGCCCGCTCAGTGCGCGCAACTCGTCGACCGGCACCGTCGCGTCGGCTTGGCTTACCGTTCCCAGTCGAAAGGCGGAGCCGAGCTCCGCGAAACTGCGGTTCCAAAAGGCCACCGCGTCCTGCACCAGCGGCAATCGCGCATCGTCCGTTCTCGCGCCGACGACAACGACCGCGGGAACCTTCGCCCAAGGCGCGACCGGGTCGCCCGCAGCAGAGCGGGCTAACGCCTGCGGCTGACCCAGCAGAAGCAGCAACAGCGCCAAACCCAGGATCGAGCGGGCTCGTAGCGGCACGCGGAGGCCCCGGTTAAAAAGGCGGCGGTTTGGTCACCTGGAAGCTCTGGCGCGTTTCCATGTGGCGGATCCAGCTCTGCAATTTCGGATGCTCGGCAATCGGCGCTCGGCCGTCCGGCGCGTTGCCGAAATAATAGAGCAGCGGTATCACCATCAGATCGGCGAGGCTGACGAAATCGGCCACGAGAAACCGGTGATCCTCCATCAATCGCTCGATCTCCGAGAGGCAGAGGCGGGCGCGCGGCAGTGCTGCGGCGATCGCCCCGTCGTCCGGGGTGCCGCCAAGAAACCGCGGCACCAGCACGCGGTTGAATAAGATCGTGCCGGCAATGCTGGGCCAGGCATAGGCATCGACGATCCCAATGATCTGGTTCATCCGAGACCATTGGTGCACGTCCTCGGGCTGCAGCGGCGTCCCGGCAAAGCGCTCGTCGACATAGCGCATGATCGCTTGGGTCTCGTAGAGCACAAAGCCGTCATGTTCGAAGGCCGGAACCTTGGCAAAAGGCTGGCGTGACAGGTGCGGCTCTTCGCGGTGCGCGCCGAATGGCACGTCAACGAGCTCGTGCGTCACCCCTTTTTCCGCCAGCGCGAGCCGCGCGCTCCACACATAGCTACTGAAGGCCGGGCCATAGACGATCGGATGAGCCATTGTTTCTTTCCAGTGGTTCACACACCGACCAGAGATGAATCTCGAGATATCAAAAGGTTGGTCGTCATTCCCGCGAAAGCGGGAATCCAGAAAGGCAAGGTCGGGGGAGTAGCCCCTGAACCCCCGCCTTCGCGGGGGCGACTATACCGTATTGGTAGGGCACGCTTCATTTCAGGCCGAACACTCAAGCGGCGAGATCAGTTGAAAACTGCGGCCGCGAGAGCAGCCTTTGGACCATTCGATGCGCGTGGTAGTGCATTGCGCATTTGACGGCATAAGTCTGGATCATCTGCGGCTCGCGCCGGTGCCGTACGAGCGTCATCAGGCGGCGGCGATACTCGCGGCGCAGCTCCGCATCGGCCACACCGCGCATCAGCAGCACGAAGAGCCCGGCCGCTTCGGCGAGCAGTCGTGCATTACACTGGAACCAGCGCAATGGGTGACGGCGCAGATAGCGCGTGCGGGCTTGCGTGAGCTGGAACCGCGGATCGAGGTATAATTCGTCGAGCCGAGCAAAATATGCATCGGCTTCGTATAGCTCCCGCATCAGCTCCGTATAGCCGGCGTAGAGCACTTCCCTACCGATCCGGAGTGGCACGACGTTGGTGCCAAAGCCCCCGGAGTTTTCCTCGTCTTCCAACAAGGTGAGCCTGCCTTCGCGCGCGAGCCTCGTATGAAGCGGAGTTTTGGGGATCGCCACCAGCATGTTGACCATCGCGCTGACGATCCGTGCCTCGCGCACAAAGCGGCTTTGGGCGGCAAAAATGCCCGCATCGTCATTATCGAACCCGACGATGATGCCGCACCACACTTCCATCCCGGCTTGCTGGATGCGATGCACTTTTTCCAGCATGGTTCCGGCACGACCTCGCAGGTTTTGGAACTTCCTGGTCTCGCGCAGCGCTGCTTCATTGGGGGTTTCGATGCCGATGAAAACGTGGCCGACATTGGCCTCAACCATCAGCTGCATCAGCTCCGCATCCTCGGCGAGATCGATCGAGGCCTCAGTGGCGAAGGTCAGCGGATAGCCGTGTTCTTCCTGCCAGGCGACGACGTCACGCAGCACCGGCTTGATCGCCTTTTTATTGCCGATCAGGTTGTCATCGACGATGAAAACCGATCGCTTACCGGCGGCGACAGTTGCATCGAGCTCGGCGAGCACCTGAGCAGAGGTCTTTATCCGCGGGCGACGGCCGAACGTGACAATAATGTCGCAGAACTCGCACTCGAACGGGCAACCGCGCGAGAATTGCACACTGGCAAACGCGTAGTCCTTCATCCGCAGTAAGTCGAGGCGCGCGACCGGAACCGTCGCCATGTCGGTCCGCTCGGCCTGTTGATAACGGATCTGATGGCGCCCCTCGTTCCACTCGTCGAGAAACCGCGGCCACGTCTCTTCGGCTTCGCCAATAAAGATCACATCGGCTAGACCGGCAATGTCGTCCTCCTGCACGGTAACCCAGGGGCCTCCGACGACCGTGAAAACGCCCCGGCGCTTGAGCTCATGGAGGATTTCCTTCAGCCGCCGGCGTTGCACGTTCATGCCGGTCACACCGACGATGTCGGCGCGCGCGCAGCGGGCAAAATCGATCGGCTCGACATTCTCATCGACAAGAGTGACCTTGTGCCGGGGTGGGGTTAGCGCCGCCAGCAAGGGCAGATTGGCGACCGGCATCGCCGCCTTGGCGCCGAGAAACGGCACCGCGTGTTCGAGACCCCAATAAGAAATCTCAAAGCGAGGGTTGATCAGGACGATATCGGCCATGTCACCCCCTCTGTCGGCAGATCACTTTTCGCTCGATGGCCCGGCCAGCGCCGGCGCGGCGCCACCGCCATTCTTGATCAGCGCTCCGAGGATTGCCGCGGCGCTGTCGAGACCGGTCCCTTGGCCGCTCGTCGACACTACTGTCTGCGGGACCAGCCGCCCGATCAGCCCAACGATCTCGGGTTTCTCCTCGACGGCCTTGAGGAGCTGCTGGATGATATTGATCGTCAGCACCCGGTCCTGTCCGAGCACGTCAGCCTGTGCGCGCTGTCCTTGGGCGATCTGCTCAAGCTCGAGCTTCTGGCCCTCGCCCCGCAGCGCTGCCGCATTCTTGTTCTGCTCGGAGACTTGGACGCCGATCATTGCTTCGACGAGCTGGTGCTGCTGCTCGGCCGTCGCGCGAGCCTTTTCGGTTTCGATCCGTTGCGTCTGCGCCTTCTGCTCCTGCTGATAGGTGACCTGGAGCTGATCGGCCAATTGCTGACGCAGCCGTGAGATCAAAAGCTCGGGGGGTAGCGCTACATCACCGAACTTGACTTCCTTGATGATAATGCCTGCGCGCAAACCTTCGGGCCGGATCGCTTCCTCCACCGCGCGCTCGAGCTCGGCTCGATTGTCGGCGAGATCCAGGACATGGCGGCCTTGAGCGCCGACGACGTTGCGCACGATCGAGCGAATGGTCGGGACCATGATGTTGTCTTCGATTTCCTTTAACCCGCCGACGGCGGCGACAACAAAGGGGGCGTTGTCGGGGGTAACCTGGGCGAGCACCCTGAGCTCGAGCGGCACCAGCCATCCCTCGACAAACGGGGTAACGGCCGGGTCGGCGGCGCCCTGCGGCACGTCAACCTTTGTCGACCGTTCCGTCTGCTTAAGGTTGCCCGCCTGATCGAGGCTGAGATCAATGTAACGCCTAATATAGCCGCCCTTGAATTCCCAGGTCTGAACCCGAGTGCTGATCATCGTCACCTTATAGGCCGCCTCATTGACGTAATACCGGCCCGGCTGCAGCGCCTTTTCCCAAACGCCGATGCAGCCGACCGGGACGAGGATGGCGGTCAGCACACCCTCATCCTCTTTTTTTTGACCAGCGGCGACTGCTTCGCCGCTCGAGCTTGTGGACACGCGCTTTTGCAGGCAGGTGCTGGGTTTTTCAGCGATCATATTGCCGAAATTCACGGCAGCGATGACGTTGGATTTGACGACGCCAACAGAGCCTTCGGCGACATCGATCGCGTCCTTGATCGTGACGTCCCAAAGGTAGGTGTTGAGGCGGTAGTTTCCTGGTGTCAGGATCGTCGTCTGCGGCCCTCGCTGGCCGCCGCGCGTGAGGAAGTATTGGGCATCGAGCATATCCAGCTCGTGCTCGGGCGGAAAGGCATCGGCGAGGTATTGATCGGGTCGAAGTGGCGTGCCGTCCTTCGCGTTCAAGAATCCGTATTTGCCTGACGGAACCGAAACATTTTTTTTGTTTTCGACCTGATAAATGACGTTGACGAGAAACCAGGGATGCCAGCCGGGGGTGAGGATCTCCGCCTGTGGGCCTTTTTCGCCATTGGTCGCGATGATGTGCTCGGAGGGCAGCGAGGTCGTCCCGTAAATCTTGTTCAGCACGGCTATTTCGTCAGAGTCGACATGGACATACGAAGTCGCTGCCAGACAGATAAGCGCAATGACCACAAAGACGATTCGCAGGGACAAGGTGAGAGCGCTGAAATCGGGTCGCGCTCGATTGACGAAGAGGCCGAGGATCGCCGGAGCGACCGCCGCCAGAATGAAATACAATATTGCTACGATGACCCAAAACATCTGAACCTCCAGACGCTCCCTCCGATCAGCCGCTCACGTCAGTCCATTACCGATCGTGACCTACCCGGGTGGCCGATTACGCAACTCGCGGCGCATGATCTTGCCGGTGGCAGTCAGCGGCAGCGCCGGGACAAAGACGACCTCCCGCGGCGCCTGATAATGCGCCAGACGCGCGCCGACAAAATTGCGGATCTCCTCAGAGAGACCGGGGCCCGTCGCGACTTCGGGTTTGGCCACGACGAAGGCCTTGACGATCTCGCCGCGTATCGGGTCGGGGCTGCCGACGACCGCGGCCATCAGCACGGCCGGATGTTTCATCAGGCAATCCTCGATATCGGTCGGACCAATGCGATAGCCGCCGCTCGAAATCACGTCGTCTTCGCGTCCCTTGTACCAAATGTAACCGTCGCCGTCCTCGACCGCGACATCGCCGGTCAGGCACCAATCGCCGGCGAATTTTGCGCAGGTCGCCGCCGGATTGTTCCAGTAGCCGAGAAACATCACCGGATCGGGGCGCCGCACCGCGATGATCCCGCTCTTGCCGGCCGGAACAGGTTGGCCGTCCGGCGTCACTATCTCGACGCGATGGCCGGCGGTCGCCCGGCCCATCGATCCCGGACGCACCGGAAACAGCGACGCGCAGTTGCCGACAAGGAGATTGGCCTCGGTCTGTCCGTAGAACTCGTTGACCTCGACACCGAAGGCCTTGCGGCACCAGCCGAGGATGTCCTCGCCGAGCGCTTCGCCGCCGCTCGCCACGGAACGGGGACGATGGCCGAAGCGCTCGCGCGCCGCCGGCACCTGACGCATCATCTTGAGCGCGGTCGGAGGCAGAAAGGCGTTTCTGACACCGCGTCGCGCCATCAGCGCAAACGCTTCCTCGGGGTCGAATTTGCGCGCGCGATGGGCGAGCACGGGAATGCCGAAATAGAGGCTCGGCAGCAGAACGTCGAGCAGCCCGCCGATCCACGCCCAATCCGCCGGGGTCCAATAGAAGTCGCCCGAAGCCGGAAAGAAGTCGTGCGCCAGCTGCACCCCCGGCAGATGACCGAGCAGCACGCGATGCGCATGGAGCGCGCCTTTGGGCTTGCCGGTCGTCCCTGAGGTGTAGATCACAAGGGCCGGGTCGTCGCTCCCGGTATTCACCGGCGAAAACTCGTCGGCGGCGCGTTCCAGGCTCGGCCAGAACAGCGGGTTGCCGCGGTTGTCACCGTCGACGACGAGGATCGTCGCGAGATCGGCGAGGCCGTCCGGCACCTTGGCCAGGTTTTCACCGTCGGTGATCAGCGCTCGTGCGCCGCTGTCGCCGAGCCGGTGCTCGAGTGCATCCGGACCGAATTGGGTGAATAGCGGCAGCGCCACGGCGCCGAGCTTGTAGATCGCGATATGTGCGATCGCCGTCTCCGGGCGTTGCGGCAACAGCACGCCGACCCGATCACCTGGCCCGACCCCCATCGCCGCAAGCGCATTCGCGCAACGGTTCGACAGGCCCTTCAGATCATCGTAAGAGAAACGCTGTACGGCGCCGTCCGGTGCCTCGTAAACCAGTGCCAGCCGACCGCTGCCGTCGGCGTGCCGGTCGCATACCGCAGCGCCAATATTGAGGCGCTCCGGCAATTCCCAGCGGAAGCCGGCGTAGACGTCGTCGTAGCTCGCGCCGCGCTGGATCACCGCGCGCCTCCACCTGCGCACCGGAGCTACTCCTCAAACGCGCTTCTGGCAAGCAGACGGTCACGACGCCACGAGATCAGGTTCCGATGGCGATCGGGCTCGACAGTTTCTTCAGCGCGGCGATGACCGAGAGCGCAGTCAGCCGGCCGGTCCGCGGGTTCTCGGCGGACGGCACATTTTCGATCTGCAGCGAGAAGCGGGCGGCTTCGGCCTCGACCTCGATCCGATGAACATTGCGTGTGACCCTCGGGTCGGCCCAGATCTCGATCGTCGTGCGGTCGGGTCCGATCCCGGCGAGCGCCAACGCTGCCGCCACATTGACGTTGGCTGGAAAGCCGCGCGCCGCCTCTCGCGCCGTGCCGGCGAAGACGCGTTTGGGCTCGGTCAATCCGGTAATGTCGATGGCGTTCTCCTCAAGATAGGGTGCGCCCGAAAGGCCCTTGGGCGGTTTGCGGGTGATCATGTGCACCTTGGAGATGCCGCCCTCCGCGGCGGCGACGACCGCATCGAGACCCAGCAATGCCCCAGAGGGAACGAGAATGCGGCCACCGTGCCGGCGCGCCAACTCGACGAGGTCGAGATTGTCGAGTAGCGCGCCGCAGCTCAGCACCATGATCTGACGGCCGTGAGCGAGGGCCGGCTCGGCGAGTTGGCGCAGCACCGCGGCGGGGGCACATTCGACGATCAGGTCGGCGTGTTCCCATAGGCCGGCCAACGGCACCACCGGCGCGGGTCGAGCGAAGCTCGCCATCGCCGCCTTCGCGCGGTCAGCATCGCGCGCCGAAACCGCCGCGAGCGCCAGCCCATCGACGCCGCGGTCGAGATGCTGCGCAACGACCTTGCCGATCGCGCCAAAACCGCCGATCGCCACCTGCAATGTCATGGCAAATCCATTCAATACGATTTCGGCAGGCCTAGCACGCGTTCGGCGATGTGCGACAGGATCAATTGCGGGCTGACCGGTGCGATGCGGGCGATCTGGATCTCGCGGAAATAGCGCTCGACATGGTACTCGCGGGCGTAACCCATACCGCCGTGGGTCATCACTGCCGTCTCGCAGGCGCGAACCCCGGCCTCAGCGGCGCAATATTTGGCGGCGTTTGCATAAGCGCCGGCTTCCTCTCCGCGGTCATAAGCGGCAGCCGCACGCAACACCATCAGCTCGGCCGCCTCCAGTTCGATCCAGCGCTCGGCCAGCGGGTGCTGGATCGCCTGGTTTTGCCCGATCGGCCGCCCGAAGACGATCCGTTCGTTCGCGTAACGGGCGGCACGGTCGAGTGCCGCGCGGCCGAGACCAACGGCTTCCGCACCGATCAGGATACGCTCCGGGTTCATCCCGTGCAGGATGTACTGAAAGCCCTTGCCCTCCTGGCCGATGCGGTCCCGGGCGGGGACCTTTAGCCCGTCGATGAACAGGAGGTTCGAATCGACCGCCTTGCGCCCCATCTTCGGGATCTCCCGCACCTCGACGGCATTGCGGTCGAGATCGGTATAGAACAACGTCATCCCCAACGACGGTCGTGCCGCCTCCTCGATCGGCGTCGTGCGTGCGAGGATCAGCATCTTCTCGGCGACTTGGGCGGTCGAGATCCAGATCTTGCGGCCGGACAGAACGTAATGGTCTCCGTGACGCACCGCGCGCGTCTTGAGCCGGGTCGTGTCGAGCCCGGCATCGGGTTCGGTAACGGCAAAACAGGCCTTCTCCTTGCCGGCGATCAGCGGCGGCAAAAAGCGCCGCTTTTGCTCGTCGCTGCCAAAGACGACAACCGGGTGCGGCCCGAAAATGTTCATGTGGATTGCCGAGGCACCGCTGAACCCGGCGCCGGACTGGGCGACTGCCTGCATCAGGATCGCCGCTTCGGTGATGCCGAGCCCGCTGCCGCCATAGGCTTCGGGCATCGCGATGCCGAGCCATCCGCTCTCGGCCATCGCCTGATGGAACTCGAACGGGAAGCCGCCCTCGGTGTCCTTTTTCAGCCAGTATTCGTCGTCGAAGCGCTCGCAGAGCCGCGCGACGGCGGCACGAATCTCCCGCTGCTCCGGTGTCAAAGCGAAGGTCATCTTTGCCTCTTCAGACGGCCCGCCGGATCTCGCAGAGATAGGAGCGGAGCGGTTCAGTCCCACTGACCGGATCGAGCGTCGCGGTGCCGATCAGCAGGTTGAGATTGGCTCCGTCCGGTCCGAACGGGTCGTAGCCGGGGGCACCGATCTCGGTACAGGCCTGCCACCAGCCATGCTCCCCGACCACCACGCGGGGGTCGAGGTTGTCGTTAAACCGGGCGCGGGCGCGCACACGGCCCTCCGGCGTCTCGATCGCCACCCAGTCGCCGTTGGCGACACCGCGGGCCCGCGCCGCCGAGGGATGCAGCTCCACTTCCGGATGCGGGGCGCGCTTGCGCAGGCTCGGCAGGACGCGGTGCTGGCTCTGGCAAAACAATGTCGGTTTCGCGCTGGTCAGGATCAGCGGGAAGCGCTCTGTCAGGTCGGGTCGAGCCACCGGACCGATTTGCGGCTCCACGAAATCGGGCAATGGCGGGTAGCCGTGATCGAGGAAGGTTTCCGAATAGAGTTCGACCTTGCGCGAGGTTGTGGCGAAGCCGCGCGGCGTGCCATTTGCGTCCAATTCGGCGTGTTTGGCGTGGTGGGTCTGCAACGGCACCCGCACTCCGCCGGGGGCAGCCCGCAATTCTTCCAGGGTGACGCCGGTGGGAGCGAGCTGGTGGCGGTAGGCGGCATCGATGTCGCCATTCCAGAACTGATCAGCGAGGCCGAGGCGGGCAGCGAGGTCGAAGACGATTTCGGTATCCGGCCGGGCTTCGCCGGGCGGGGGGACGACCGTGGGCCGGAGGTGGATCAAGGATTGTGCCTCGAGGCTGGTCTCGAAACCGATCTTCAGCGCCTCCCGCTCAAAGCATGACGCGACTGGAAACACCACATCGGCGAGTTCGGCGGTCGGGGTCATGAACAAATCGGCGTGCGCAAAAAATTCGAGTGCCTTCAAAGCCTCGCGCCCATATGTGCCATTGGCGTGGTTCAATAGCATGTTGGCGCCGAAGCTGATCAAGGCGCAGACAGGGTACGGATTGGCATATAGAGCGGCGCGATAAAAATCGCTCGTCAGCACGTTGCGCCAGCGCGCGGGCCCGAGCGGGCGCTCGGCAAGGCCCACTGGCAGGGCCATGTGCCGTGCGGCCGGCAGTTCTTCACCGGTGATCGGCGCGGCGGAGGGAGCGGGGAACAGCACATTGCCGCCGGGCACGTCGAAGCAGCCGGTCAGCGCATAGAGCAGCGACATCGCGCGCGCCGTCTGCGTGGCGTTGGCGTGCTGCTCGTGACCGCTCCAGGCGTAATAGGAGACCGGGCGAGCCTGCCAGATCAATCGGGCCGCTTCCTCGACCTGAGCGCGCGGGATCCAGCAGATCGCTTCGACAGCTTCCGGCGGGTAGCGCCGGCAGAGCCTTGTGTAGAGTTCGAAGACCGGATGGCAAATCACCTCGCCCTGCGGCGTGGCGATCCGATATTCCCCTTCCAGCGCGAGGCTTGCATTCTCTTCATCGTACCGGCCAGTTGTGGTGTCGTACGGCACCAACCGCACGGCCGCCGCGTCCCGGGCGAAGGTGCGGCGCGTATCGCCGTCCGGGTGGAGGTCGTGCTCGGTCAAGAGGCGGCCGGTATCGGCGCGCACCAGGAGCGGACCGTTGCTCCAGTTGCGAATGAAGTCGGGGTCATACCAGCCGCGTGCGATCATCAGATTGGCGAGCCCGAGGGCGAGCGCGCCGTCGGTACCGGGCCGCACCCTGAGCCAGAGGTCGGCCTTGTTGGCGAGACCGGCCCGGCGCGGATCGATGACGAGCAGACGCATGCCACGCTTCAATGCCTCGACAACTGCGGTCGCATGAGTGAGCCGGGTATTGCTGGGATTGTAGCCCCACAGGATCAGCACGCCGGTGTTGGCGATGTCCGGCATGGCCCCGCTGCCAGCCGCACCCACACTGCCGACGCCATAGGTATAGCGCGTCGCAAAGGCGCGGCCCCAACCGCAGAGATCGAGAAGGGTAACAGTGTTCGGGGTGCCGAAGGCGTTCGCCAGCCGTTGGATGAAGCCGGTGGAATCTCCGATTGCGGTCGTGGATGGGGACGACACGCTGAAGGCGACTGCCTCCGGCCCGTGCCGCTCCGCGATCCGACGCATTGCCGCAGCCGTCAGGTCCAGCGCCTCGTCCCAGCCGATGCGTTCCCAACCGGGATCGTGGTCACCTTTCGGGCGAGTGCGGCGGAGCGGATGGGTCAGCCGCTCCGAATGGTAGACGAGCTCCGGTGCGGCGCGGCCCTTGGCACAAAGCGCCTGACCGGTTGGATGTGCCGGGTCGGGTTCCAGCCGCGTGAAACGGCCATCTTCGACCACGGCGACGCAGCCGCACCTGGCGATGCACAGCCCGCAATAGCCGTGAATGCGCCGCGCGCCGTTGGGATCGGCCATGATGTCGCTCCCGTCGTCAGACAGTTTAGGTGCTAAAGCCGCCAGCCGCCGCCCTCGCGGAACGCCTTGTGGAACTCAGGGCTGTACGCGTCCTCGGGTGCGGCGCGCACCCGATTGTCGAGAAACTCGGCGTCCTTGCCGACGAGAATACGCCATCTCTCTGCTTGGACGCCATCGAGGATAATGGTTGCGGCCTCGGCCGCCGTCGTTGGCGCGCCCTCGCGGAAGCGCTTTTCCAGTTCCAAGACCCGCGCCCGGATCTGATCGTCGGAAAGGGCGGCGGCGTCGACACCCTGCGCGGCGAGCCTTTTGCGCGCCGCGGGTATGTCGATCGCAGTCTCGCTGCCCTTTAGAATCTTGCGCGAATTGGTCGGGATGTCGGTGCCGATATGCCCAGGCATGACGACCGAACATTTGATGTGCGGCGCATTGAGCGACAGGTCGGTGATCAGCGCCTCGGTAAAGCCCTTTACTGCAAATTTTGCCGCGCAATAGGCAGTGTGCGGCCGGTCCGGCCCGAGCGAGGCCCAGAAGCCGTTGACACTGCTGGTGTTGACGATGTGGGCCTGGTCCGCCTTGCGCAGCAGCGGTAGAAAGGCCCGCGTGCAGTAATAGACACCGTACCAGCAAACGCCGAACGTCTTTTCCCATTCCGCACGGTCGCCGTCGACAAAGCCTCCGCCGCCGCCAATTCCGGCATTGTTGAACAGAAAATGGATATGGTCGGTGTCGAGATCGCGCTTCACCGCTCCGGCGAATGCCAGCACCTGATCCTCGATCGACACATCGGCCTGGAACGTCGCCACCCGCGTGCCTTGCCGCGCCTGAGACAAGCAAATCCGCTTGGTCTCGGCCATGCCTTCGGGAAACACGTCGCACATAGCGACGTCGCAGCCCATGGCCACGAGCTGCAGCGCCAGCTCACGCCCCATGCCACTGCCGCCGCCGGTGATGACCGCAATCTTTCCTTCAAAGCTCTTCACGCCCGCCTCCTGTTTGGTCGTCACCTGTCCACGCCTCGCGGCCTTCTCTGATCAACAGCCCCACGATTACCAGCGAGGTCACACTGTCGACCCACCAAGCGCCGAGTGCGAGCTGTGCCAGCAGCCCGATCAGCACGACGAAGGACAGCCAGCCGCAAGTGATGCTTTCAACGGCGTCGGCGCGCAAGGCTCGGCTGCCGAGCGCCTCGGCGATCCGTAATTTGCGCCGTGACAAAAGCCACATGATCGGGATCGCCGCCACGCTGACCAGCAGACCCGGCCAGGAAAATTCTGCCCCTAGACGCGTCCACAGGCGCCACCCCGCCGCGGCCACGAGGTAGGCCGCGAGCCCAAACAGCAGCGTGCCGCCGATCCGGCTCGCGGTGCGCTCGGCCATTTCCCCCATGGACCGACCGTGCCGCAGCTCGGCATTGAGCCGCCAGATCAGCGCACAAGCCGAGGCGAGTTCGATCAGGCTATCGAGGCCGAACGCGATCAGGCTGATGCTGCGCGCCGTCACCCCCGACGCGAGTGCGACCACGGCCTCGACCATCATCCAAGCGACACTGAACCACTCCAGCCGGAACGCCGCCCGGATCAGCTCCGCGCGACGCTCAGCCGTCGGGGTCGCTTTCCGCAATCAGCGACACCGCCGTTGACGTCACCGTTAGGATCGAGGGGTCTCGAAGTTTACGGCGAGCACCTCGTCGGCGCTGCGGGGCTCGATGCGCTGCTGCCGGTTGAGCTGGTGGCGCAGGATGGAGGAATGGCGGTAGACCTCCTTGCGTACCCGCATGATGTTGCCGAGCGGTCTATGTTCGGCGGTCACCCGCCACGGCGTGAAGGAGAGTGCGTCCATCTTGTCGAGGTTTCTATCGTCCGAGATGTCCTGCTGCGGGAACTGCAGCTTGGCCACCGT
>JAFAHQ010000134.1 GCA_019237135.1 Alphaproteobacteria bacterium | reverse complement strand
TAGAGCTGTCGTTGCGTCGGCTGCCTATCGATCTTCATAAATAGGGTTGCCTCAATCAGTAGAACCGGAACTCCAAAGCCGCGACGCCAGCTGGTTGTATTGGGAGCGTTACGAAGCTCAGCGTCATTGATGTAGTCCGTGCGATCGCCGCCGATATCTTGCTGCGTGAAAAAATTAGCTGTGCTCAGCGGCTCGCTGTGGTTCGGGTCCGTCGTCGGAAAGAGCTTGCCGACCAGCGACAGCGAGCGCTCGTAGCCGCGGCGCGTCTCTGTGCAGCAGGTGGAATAGCGTCCGACTACCAGCGCTCGACAGTCCTTCCGGAAATAACCGGAATACGGGGTTTGCGCGGAAATCTCCCAGAGACCCGTCAGGCATATGCCGTTCGGATGGATTATCCGGCGGAAACCCTTGCGATCGGTGCCCCAGCGCAAATCGGCGTGCGAATCGACGGCTCTTGCGACGGCTTGCCGAAAAAAGTACGGCGAACCCGGCGGCAAGATGCCTCGCACCGCACTCGGCAACGTGACGTCGTAAATGGGCAGCGGCGGCTCGCCAGCACCTCCCCAAACCTTTTGGTAGGGGTTGGCGAAGATGGCATCGCGCACTTCAGAAAAGCGCGATCCCCTGTAAGCGCGGTCTTCCTCGGTAAACTGTTCCGTCCCGAAAAAACCCGGCTCCATGGCGTCCCCCGACGATCGGAGCGAGACAGATAGGATAGCGCAAGATGCGGGCAGTCGTCACCCTGCGCGCACCGGGGTGACGCCGCGTCGGCGGCTCAATGGAGCCGCGGCTGCACTTTCTCGCACAGCAATTGCATCGAGCGCATGACCCGCTCATGCGGGATCAGACCACCGGTGTTGAGCTCGGCGAGAATGCCGGCGAGGCCGAGCTGATCTCTGAGGCTCGCGAGATTGTCGGCGACGATTTCCGGAGTGCCGACGATCGCACGGCCGCGGCGCGCCTCGTCCCAGGTGAGGTTCTGCAGTCGCTGGGCGCCCTCGATCCGGCGTGCAGTGTCAAAGACGCCGGCGCTGTTAGCCGATTCCTCGAGGCGCGCACCCAGGTAGCGATAGAAATTCATCAGGCTTTCCTGGGGGTCGGAGAGCGCCTGTTCGAGGGTGTCGCCGACATAGACCGGGGCGCGCAGGTAGACCTCGCCCTCGCCCGGGTGTCCCGCAGCCTTCCAGGCCTCGCGGTAGGTGTGCAAGTTCGGCAGGACCTCGTCGAAGGTGCCGCGTCGCGCACCCACAAAGATCGCATAACCCTGCTTGGCGGCGGCAATGAACGTATCCTCGCGATTGGCTGCGATGCGGATCGGCGGATGCGGCTTGCGATACGGCTTTGGCACGATGCAGACGTTTTCGTAATTGTAGTATTTGCCGGCGAACGAGAAGCGTTCCTCGGTCCACGCCCGCTTGACGATTTCGAGCACTTCGGCAAAGCGCTCGGGGCTCTCGCCATAGGGAATGCCATAGGCCTCATAAGCACGCGGGAAGCCGCTGCGGCCGACCCCGAAGATCAGCCGGCCATGACTGATATGATCGACGGTGGCGCTGTCTTCCGCCAAGCGCAATGGCTGGCACAACGGCAGAACCTGGACGCCGGTACCGATCTTGATGTTGTTGGTGCGGGCGGCGATCGCGCTGGCGATCGTCATCGGCACCGAACAGACCGACCGTTCGGGCGCCATGTGGATCTCGGCCAACCAGATGGCGTCGAGACCCCAGCGCTCGGCGGCGTCAACCTGATCGAAGGCGGTGGTGAACGCCTCGGCCTCGGTCTGGCCCGGGCGCCGCTGAAACTCGTGGAATACGCCGAATTCGAAACCCATCGAAGGTCCTCCTGCTACTTTGCCGCCAAGACTTGCATGTGCGGCTCGCCGGCGAAGGCCGGCATGATGTCGCGGGCAAATCGTCGGATCTGCTCGCGCGACCCGCCGAAATTGATGATGACGTATTCGACCCCGCCCTTCTGCAATTTTTCCAGCTTGCGCATGATTTCGTCGGGGGAGCCGAACAGGGCGCTTTCGGCGCTTTCGTGCCGTGCTTCTTTTTCGTCGTCCAGGATGTAGCGGGCCCTCGTCTCGCCCTCCGGCCGACGTGCCAGCCTGTTGATCCGCATGTGGCCTTGGTAGCGCCGTTCGAACGCCGCTGCTTTGTCCGCATCGTCCTTGGCGATGTAGACGGCGCGGGCGAGGCCGACCTGCAACGGGTCGAAGCGGCGGCCCAGCGCAACGACCTCACGACGAAATTGCGCGACTTGTTCGAGGCTCTCCTCGGCGAGCGCGTGCTGACCCAGGAGCATATTGTAGCCACGCCGGGCGACTTCGCTAACCGAGCTCGGGCTGCCCGCCCCCATCCAGAACGGCGGATGCGGCTTTTGCGCGGTCGGCGGCTCGACGACGATGTTGTCGAACTGCCAGTATTTGCCGCGATGGGAGAACGGCTCCTCGGAGACGAAGGCCTTGGTAATGACCTCGAGCGCCTCCTCGAAGCGCACCTCGGCCTCCTCCAAGGGTATGCAGAACCCCGCGAATTCGTTGTTGCGGTAGCCCTTGCCGATGCCGAAATCGAGCCTGCCGCTGGACAGCAGATCGAGCGTGGCCGCTTGCTCGGCCAACAGCACGGGGTTGTGCCACGGCAATACCAGCACCGCCGTGCCGAGGCGGAGATCGCGCGTGCGGGCACCGAGCCAAGTCAACAGATTGAGGCTTGCCGAGACCTGGCCGAAACCGGTGAAATGGTGCTCGACGAGAAACGTGCTGTAGAAGCCAAGCGCCTCGGCCTCGACATTGTTCTCGATGAACTCGCGGAAGCCCTGGCTGCTGTCGGTGTCGGGGCCGCCGCGCCTGGCTTGCGCACTGCCGAAAAGTCCAAATCGCATTGGTTCGATCTCCTGGGTACGGGCTCAGGTGCGGTAATTACGGCCAGAACTCGCGCGAAGCGAGGCGCGCGCCTTCCGCCAGACTGGCGAGCTTCGCCCATACGATGCGCGGATCGACCGCGGCTTGGCCCACCCAGGTGCCGTAGCCGCAATCGCTCCCGGCGATGACGTTCTCGCGGCCGACGAGC
>JAFAHQ010000369.1 GCA_019237135.1 Alphaproteobacteria bacterium | reverse complement strand
TGTAGCAAGCCGAGCGGGTTGGCATGCCCGTCGTAAGGTGTCCACGACGCGCCGCTCACCGCGATCCCGAACCCGGGGAGCATGTCCGTAAGCTCACGGCGTTCGACCATTCGGTAGTCGAAGCCGAAATTACCGGACTGCACCCGCATCCGCTCCATCATCGCGTGGCGCGTCGCAAGCTCGGCTTCGCCGAGACAGAGATGGACGCCGCCCGGCTGCTCGTGGCCAACCAGGATCCCGGTCTTGGCCTCGAGTTCAGCAGCGAGCGCCGGCCACTCCTGTGCGGACCGCCGTGTCCAGCGTTGATAATGTGGCGCGCCGTCACCCTTGCTCTGCACCCAGACGAGCCCGGAATTGCCGCGCGAGGCGCGGAACGCCACGTCTCCCTCGTCGAGAAGTGCCACCCGCAGGCGCGTGCGGACAAGCCCATAGGCGATAGCCGAGCCGACCAGCCCGCCGCCGATCACGATGGCATCGAAGCGCTCCATTTGGGGCCGTTTTTTGGATCGGACGTCGTTGCGAACTTCAGCTCATGGATGCTGAAGGCGCGCGGGTTGTATTTTGTCGACGGTCCTGTCGCGAACGCTCCGCAGCGGCTTCAGCACAGCGAGCGCCATGATCGCGGCGACCGCGTTCATCAGCGCAGCGACGATGAACACTGAATGCCACCCTCCGCTCGCTGACGCGAGCACGTTGGCGAGCGGCACCAAGAGTGAGGCGGTGCCCTTCGCCGTATAGAGCAAACCTGCGTTGGTCGTGGCGTACTTGATGCCGTAGACGTCGGTGCAGGTCGACGGAAAGAGGCTGTATATCTCGCCCCAGGCGAAGAACACGATCCCGCTTAGGATCACGAAATGGACGGGGTCGTGGCCGAAAGCGCCGAGGGCCCAGATCCCCACCGCTTCGAGGCCGAAGGCGATGAACATCGTGTTTTCGCGGCCGATATGGTCCGAGACCCAGCCGAAGAACGGCCGCGTCAACCCGTTCAGCACGCGGTCGATCGACAGCGCAAAGGTCAGCGCCGGCAGCGTCAATCCGAGCAGCGACACGGGAATCTTGGCGATCTGGAAATCGTTGGCGATCGGTGCCAGCTGGGCGGTCGCCATCAGACCGCCGGCGCCGACCAGGATAAACATGACGTACATGACCCAGAAGATCGGCGAGCCCAGCATCTGGATCGGGGTGGAGTCGCGCACCGACTGCCGCACCCGCGTCGAGGCCGGTGCCTCGCCCGCGAGCGGCGCTCGCAGCAGCAGCGACAACAGCACTACAACGATGCCTTGGCCGAGCCCGAACCACAAAAAGGTTGGCTCGTAGCCGTGCGACTGGATCATTCCCTGGATCGGGATGATCGTCAGCGCCGACCCGGCGCCGAAGCCGGCGGCAGTCAGACCGGCAGCGAGGCCGCGATGGTCGGGGAACCATTTGAGCGCGTTGCCGATGCAGGTGCCGTAAACGGCGCCGGCACCGACGCCGCCGATCGCCGCCGCGACGTAGAGCATCGTCAGCGTGGCGGCGACCGAATTGAGCGCCCAGGCGATGGCGACGAGAATGCCGCCGACGAGAACCACAATCCTCGGCCCGAATCGGTCGACCAGCCACCCTTCTACCGGAACCAGCCAGGTCTCGCAGAGAACGAAGATGCTGAAGGCAACCTGGATCGACGGGCGGCCCCAGTGGAACTTGTTGTCGATCGGCAGGACGAACAGCGTCCAGCCATATTGCAGGTTGGCGATCATCACCATGCAGATGATGCCTGCCACCAGCTGGACGAGACGGGTGGGCACCGGCTGGCCGGCGACCGAAGCTGAACTCGATGACATCTCCTCGAACCTCCCTCGGATCATTTTGCGATTTTGATCGCGGAATAGTAGCATCAGCGCGACTTCATTAAGAGTCGGTATCTGATGAGCTTTGCCGGCCGCATAATTGCCGGTGCCCGCGATCTGCTTTTTGGCGGGCCGCTCGGCGCCCCGCTTGACCGCACGGCACATCACATTCCGACCTGGCATGCGCACGACGACGGCGAGAGCCGGGACGGCGACCCGCGTCGCCGTGCCGCCTTCACGATTGCGGTGATAGCGCTCGGTGCGATGCAGGAGGCCTATGACCGCCTGGTGCGCGCAAGCCATCTTGACCTCCCCATCGCTCAGGGTCTGCCACCTGAGTGCATTGCGCTGGCGACCGCCCGAGTGGCGCGCATCAACTCCGCATACGCCCGACTGGCAAAGGGCGAGATGCCGCCCCCCGCATGACCCTGACGACGGTCCGCGAGCGGTCGTCCCCGAACCACCAGCGCCGCAGCGGATCCGCACGCATCGACATGCTAGTGCTGCACTATACGGGTATGAAGACGGCAGGCGAGGCAATCGAAAGGCTGTGTGATCCCGCGGCGCGGGTCAGCGCCCACTATGTCATCGAGGAGAACGGGGCGATCTGGCGGCTGGTTCCCGAGTCGCTGCAGGCCTTTCACGCCGGCCGCTCTTGTTGGACGGGCGGGAGCGACCTCAACGACGTCTCGATCGGGATCGAGATCGTCAATCCCGGCCATGAATGGGGTTACCGTCCGTTTCCAGAAGGACAGATGACCGCGGTCGAGAGGCTGTGCCACGATCTCGTCTCGCGCCACTTAATCCCACCGCACCGCGTCGTCGGTCATTCGGATATTGCGCCGGATCGCAAAGCCGACCCTGGCGAGCTCTTCGATTGGCCGCGCCTCGCCCGCGCCGGGGTTGGGATCTGGCCGGAGCCGGCGACTGGCCTCGCCAATCGCCGCGGCCGCGGTATCGGGGTTGTCGAGCGCGCTGGCGCGCTCGCCGATCTCGCTGCCATCGGCTACTGCGTCACCGCAAGTGCCGAGACCGCGGTCGTCGTCGCCTTCCAACGCCGCTTTCGTCCCGAGCGGTGGGACGGTCGACTCGACGCGGAGACCGCGCTGCGCCTCGCTGAAGTGCGCGCCTCCTATGACCGCGCCCGGCAGCTCTGACGCAATGGCCGACCAGGCTCTCAATTGAGCCGCGCGGGGCGCCGCCTCTCCGCGTGACGGCGAACGATCTGACCGGCGTGATGGTGAACGATGCGCCACTCATCGTCTTCGCGGATAAACAAATTGCTTGCGGCCAACGTGCCGCCATCGAGCTCTTCCTCGCACAGCACCAGGGCCGCATCGCCGTAAAGGAACACTTGTTCATCGAAGCAAGCGATGCGCGGAGCGTCGGGGTTCGACAGGATCCCCTGCCAACTCTCCATGATCGCGTTTCGTTCTTTGAGCGCGGTCCAGCCCGGGTGAAGACACGCAACAGGAGCCCGCTGGGCCCATAGCCCATTCATAGCGGCAAGATCGCGAGCGGAAAAAGCGCGGTAGAATTCGAGATTGGCGGCGAGTATGGCATCGTTGTCGGTCATCGCTTACCTCGGGAGTTTGATTCGAGGAAGGTTAGGACGATAGCTCGTCTGTCGCCACTGGCGTCGGAGGCGGCCCGGTACGCGCGGACCGGCGATCTGCGATCGGACATAATCGCGCCAGAAGGCGACGCCGACACCATCCGTTGCCTATGATTTGGGCAGATTCAAATCCCTCCCCCCGCAGTTCAAACCAAGCCGATGCCTCGCTGGCTTGGCCTTGATCTTGCTCCAGGTGTCGATGACGGCCGATCGGGCCGCGACGGGCACGCAGAAAGGGAGACTTCAGAGTGCTGAACAGGATGTGGCAGGCGGGGGTCGCCGCAGCCGTGATCGCGGCTGCGGCGAGTGGCGCTACCGCCCAGACTCAAGGGACGATCAAGATTGGGGTCCTGCATTCGCTGTCGGGGACGATGGCAATCAGCGAGACGACGCTGAAGGACACCATCCTGATGATGGTGGACGACATCAACAAGAAGGGCGGGCTGCTCGGCAAGAAAGTCGAAGCGGTCGTTGTCGATCCGGCGTCGAACTGGCCGCTCTTTGCCGAGAAGGCGCGCGATTTGTTGTCGAAGGAGAAGGTCGCCGCCGTCTTCGGCTGCTGGACCTCGGTTTCGCGCAAGTCCGTGCTGCCGGTTTTCGAGGAGTTGAACGGTCTCCTCTACTACCCGGTCCAGTATGAGGGCGAGGAAAGCTCGCGAAATGTCTTTTATACCGGAGCGGCGCCGAACCAGCAGGCGATCCCCGCCGTCGAATACCTGATGGGCGAGGAAGGGGGCGCAGCCAAGCGTTGGGTGCTCGAAGGGACCGACTACGTCTATCCTCGCACCACTAACAAGATCCTGGAGGCCTTCCTTAAGTCGAAAGGGGTCGCCGCCGACGACATCAAGATCAATTATACCCCGTTCGGCTATTCCGATTGGCAGACCGAAGTTGCTGCGATCAAGAGTTTCGCCTCGGGCGGCAAAAAGACCGCAGTGGTATCGACCATAAACGGCGATGCGAATGTTCCATTCTATAAAGAGCTCGCCAATGCCGGGATCAAGGCGGCGGAAATCCCAGTGGTTGCGTTTTCCGTCGGAGAGGAAGAGCTGGCCGGCATCGACACGAAGAACCTAGTCGGCCATCTCGCCGCTTGGAATTATTTCGAATCGGTCAAGAACCCGACGAACGATGCCTTCATCAAAGAATGGCACGACTTCATCAAAAATCCTAAGCGCGTGACCAACGACCCGATGGAGGCGCATTACATCGGGTTCAAAATGTGGACACAGGCGGTCAGGCAGGCAGGCACCACCGATGTCGACGCGGTGCGGCAGGCGATGTATGGCCAAAAGGTCAAGGCGCCGAGCGGGTTTATTGCAGTGATGAACACCAATCATCACTTATCCAAGCCGGTCATGATCGGAGAGATCCGGCCGGACGGGCAGTTCGATGTCGTCTGGCAGACGAAAGAGGCGATCAAGGCCGACGCCTGGAGCCCCTACCTTCTTGAGGACAAGGGCAAAATCGCCGACTGGACCTATCCGTGGGTCTGCGGCAACTGTACCGAAGCGAAATACAAAGATTGAGCGAATCCGGGCGGGTGGGCGGCGCCTCGTGAAGTTCCCGCTCCCCGTACCCTTTGCCTCCCCGCACGCAGGGGAGGTTAACGTGGGGCCCGTAGTGACCGTTCGTCTCCTTCGATGGGTCGGGATTGTCTTGCTGCTGCTCGCATCATCGGTGTCGGCGAGGGCGGATGATTTCGCGACCCTTGTCGGGGATCTAGCCAGCGACAGCTTTGCGGACAAGGAAAGGGCCGTCACGGCGCTCGGCGTCTTGGACGACCCGCGTGCAGTCTCGGTTCTTCAGGCGTTGAGCGAGGGTCGGCTCCTCAAGACCACCGACGGCCGCGTCGTCATCTCGAAGATCGCCGGCGGAACGACGAGAGTGCGCGACGCGGTCACCGGTGAGGACATTGCCGGTGCGGATCCCGACCGCTTCGACCGGGTCATAGTCAACAACCGCCTGCGCGGCGCGATCGAAGGCGCACTCGCCGCTTTGACCCTGTTCAGCATCGACCGCGACGCCAGGCTCGTTGCCGCTCGGGATGCGCTGAGGCACCCTTCGGCCGGTGAGGCGGCGCTGCTCGAAAAGGCGATCGCGGTCGAGCAAGATCCGGAAATCCGCGCGGCGGTGCAACTGAGCCTCTCGGCTGCTCGGCTGGTGTCCGGCAGCAGGCAAGAGCGCCTCACCGCTATCCGCGCGCTCGGTACTACGACCGACCCGCAGATCAAGAATCTGCTCGACGAGTTTCGCGCCGCGCCCGACACCGATCCCGAGCTGAAAAAGGCCGCCGACGCGGCCCTCACCTCAATCGGCAATCGGCTCCGGCTGGTCAGCATCGCCGCCAATTTGTTCCAGGGCATCAGCCTCGGCAGCGTGCTGCTGCTCGCGGCCATCGGCCTCGCCATCACCTTCGGCGTGATGGGCGTGATCAATATGGCGCACGGCGAGATGATCATGCTTGGTGCCTACACCGCCTATGTCTGCCAGCAATCGTTCCGCGCCCTTCTGCCGGCAGACTGGATCGACGCCTATCTCTCTGTTGCGGTGCCGGTGGCGTTTTTCGTCGCCGGGGGGATTGGCGTGGCCCTGGAACGGAGTGTGATCCGGTTTCTCTACGGCCGGCCGCTCGAGACCTTGCTCGCCACCTGGGGCGTCAGCTTGATTCTGCAGCAGGCGGTGCGCTCAATCTTCGGCTCGCCCAACAAGGAGGTTTCGAACCCGAGCTGGATGACCGGCGGGTTCGATCCGATCGGCGGTTTCACGATCACCTGGAACCGGCTCTACATCATTCTGTTCTGCTTCATCGTCCTGAGCGTGCTCGCGTTGATCCTCAGTAGGACCAGCTTCGGGCTGCACATGCGGGCGGTCACTCAGAACCGCCCTATGGCCTCGGTGATGGGTATTCGCACCGCGCGGATTGATGCCCTGACATTCGGGCTCGGCTCAGGGATTGCCGGCATGGCAGGAGTGGCGCTGAGCCAAGTCGGCAATGTCAGTCCCAATCTGGGAACGATCTACATCGTCGACAGTTTCCTGGTCGTCGTGTTCGGCGGGGTCGGAAATTTGCTGGGAACCCTGGTCGGCGCACTGTCCCTTGGCATCGTCAACAAATTCCTCGAGCCGGTCGCCGGGGCGATCCTCGGCAAGATCGTTGTTCTAGTGGCGATCATTTTGTTCATCCAGCGGCGGCCGCGCGGCCTTTTTGCGCTCAAGGGGCGCACCGCCGAGGCGGAGGCGTAAACGGTGCCGGCGCTCCCCGGCGGCCAACAAAAAGGCGCGTGGAGCCCGAGATTTTGGGCGAGTTTCCTCGCCTGCGGAGTGGCACTAGCCGTCGCAGTGCCGGCCTTTAACCATTGGGTGCCGCCTGACTCACCGGCCGCTCTTCCCGATTACTTAGTTCCGCTCTTGGGCAAGTACCTGTGCTACGCGCTGCTGGCGCTCAGCCTCGATCTGATTTGGGGGTATGCCGGGATCCTAAGCCTCGGGCATGGCGCCTTCTTCGCTTTGGGCGGCTACTGCATGGGCATGTACCTGATGCGGCAGGTCGGCACCCGGGGCGTTTACGGCAATCCGCTGCTACCCGATTTCATGGTCTTTCTCAACTGGAAGGAGCTGCCCTGGTTCTGGTGGGGGTTTGATCATTTTGCCTACGCGGCGACGATGGTGGTCCTCGTCCCGGGCCTGCTCGCGCTGGTGTTCGGCTGGCTCGCGTTCCGCTCACGGGTCACCGGGGTCTATTTGTCGATCATCACCCAGGCGATGACCTATGCGCTGATGCTTGCCTTCTTCCGCAATGACATGGGGTTCGGCGGCAACAACGGGATGACCGATTACAAGGATATCCTCGGCTGGGACGTCCACCAGTCGTCGACGCGGCTCGGCCTCTACATCGCTTCGGTGCTGGCGCTCGGACTGGGCTACCTCTGCTGCCGGTTCATTACCGCCTCCAAACTCGGCCGCGTCTTGTTGGCATTGCGCGATGCCGAAAGCCGGGTGCGCTTTCTCGGTTATTCGGTAACTGATGCCAAGCTGTTCGTCTTCACCGTGTCGGCCGTGCTCGCCGGCATTGCCGGCGCGCTCTACGTTCCGCAGGTCGGTATCATCAATCCAAGCGAATTCTCTCCCGGCAATTCGATCGAGATCGCGATCTGGGTCTCAGTCGGGGGGCGCGGAACCTTGGTGGGAGCGATTGTCGGCGCCGTAATCGTCAACTCGGCGAAGACCTGGCTGACCGGCGCCGCGCCCGAGACCTGGCTGTTCGTTCTGGGCACGCTGTTTATCCTGACCACCCTGGTCTTCCCGCGCGGGGTCGTCGGGCTGTTGCGGCGCCCGAGCCGGATCCGGACGCGAGCGGCGGCTAGGGTTCCGGCCGGGGAACGGGCATGAAGACGGCAACCCCGCTGACCGGTGCGCTGCTCTATCTCAACGGCGTCACCGTCAGCTTTGAGGGTTTTAAGGCGTTGAACGATCTTTCGCTGGTCGTCGAGGAAGGCGAACTGCGCACGATCATCGGACCGAATGGTGCCGGCAAGACGACGATGATGGATGTCGTCACCGGAAAAACCCGGCCCGATTCGGGCGAAGTATTCTTTCGCGGTACGGCGGATTTGAGCCGCCTCGACGAAGCCGAGATCGCCAATCTCGGGATCGGCCGCAAGTTTCAGCGGCCGACCGTATTCGAAAACCTGACCGTCTTTGAGAATCTGGAGCTCGCACTTGCCGATAGCCGTGGTACCTGGAGGACGCTCCTGGCTCATTCGACCTCGGATCGCCGCGATCGCATCGCGGCGGCCCTCGCCCGCATCGGTCTTAGCGAGCAGACCGGACAGCCGGCGGGGGCGCTCAGTCACGGCCAAAAGCAATGGCTCGAGATCGGCATGCTGCTGATCCACGACCGTACTCTGCTGCTACTCGACGAGCCGGTCGCCGGCATGACCGACCGCGAAACCGAGGAGACGGCCGAGCTGATCCTCGATCTGGCCAAGGACCGCACGATCGTCGTGGTCGAGCACGATATGGCTTTTGTACGCAGCCTCGGCGCGCGGGTGACCGTGCTGCACGAGGGCGCTGTCCTTGCTGAAGGCTCGATCGACCACGTGCAGAACCATCAACGGGTCATCGAAGTCTATCTCGGCCGTTGAAGCATGCTCTCTGTCGAAGGCATCGATCTCTACTACGGCGCAAGCCATGCGCTGCGCCGCGTCAGCCTGACTGCAAAAAAGGGCGAGGTGACGTGCATCCTTGGGCGCAATGGTGTCGGTAAGACGAGCCTGTTGCGGGCGATCCTCGGGCTGCAGCCGATCCGCGCCGGTCGCATCATCTGGGAAGACCGAGTGTTGAACGGGCTGCCGCCCCACGAGCGCGCCCGCGCCGGCCTGGCGTTGGTGCCGCAAGGCCGAGAGATCTTTGCGCGGCTGACGGTGCTCGAGAACCTCGCGACCGGTTTCGCCCCGCTGGCGCGCGAGCTGCGCCACATCCCTGATGAGATCTTCATCCTGTTTCCGATGCTAAAGGAGATGCTGTATCGGAGCGGCGGCGACCTCTCCGGGGGCCAGCAGCAGCAGCTGGCGATCGCCCGGGCTCTCGTCACGCGCCCAACGCTATTGATCCTCGACGAGCCGACGGAAGGCATCCAACCTTCGATCATCAAGGACATTGAACGCGTCATCGCCAACCTCGCCGAACGCGGCACTATGGCGATCCTGTTGGTTGAGCAATATTTCGACTTCGCCCGCGATCTAGCGGCCGCCTATCTGGTCATGCAGCGCGGCGAGGTCGTGCTCTCGGGCCGCCGCCAGGACATGGATGAAACCGCCGTCCGCAGCTATCTGACCGTGTGACGCGATGCCCCTCGCGAAGTTCAAGCCACGGCGTCTCGCCGCGGTCGGCCGGCGACGGACGTACGGTCGAAGCCATATTGGATCTCGACCGGCTCGGCAACGCCCCGCCAGGCCGGAGCGTTCGAGGTGACGAGGCACCCGCGCCGCATCGCCCATGCGGCCAGTAGCGCGGAAAAGCGTACTACTTTCAATCAGAGAATTGCGATTATCGTACTACTTCTATTTCCATTGTTATTCTATTGTTAGGCCCGTCGAAATTCGTTGATCCGCGAAAAAATTCCATTGATCTGGGTGACTAGCGAATTTCGCGTCTAAACGCTTGATCTGCCGCGTTGTTTTTGACGGCGAACCGATCTTTCCGGGTCGAAAATCGCGATTTTCGCTGTATTTGCCCCTCGCCGGCGGGGCACGCCAAGCAAGACGGCCAGCTAGCGCTCTTAGTCACGGGCACACGATGGTTGGTGATCGGCATTGCTGCTATCCACGATCGCACCGCGCTCCTGCTCGACGAGCCGGATCCAACCCTCGATCATCAGGGATTTCGAGCAGGTCATCCGGACTCTCGCCGAGCGTGGCAACTGGGCAATCCTTCCGGTTGGCAAATATTTCGATTTCGTCCGGGATCTGACTGCTGCCTAGGTGAGGTGGTGGTTTCCGGGCGGTGCCGGGGCATGCGCGACGGCGGCCGGGGTACCGATATGCGGATCCTCAGGTCACTTCGACTGAGGGGGTGAAGATGTAGCCGCTGCCGCGCACCGTCTTTATCATCGTCGGCCTTTGCGGATCGTCCTCAAGCTTGCGCCGAAGCCGGCCGACCTGGACGTCGATCGTCCGATCAAACGGGCCAGCCTCGCGATTGCGGGCGAGATCGAGCAACCGATCGCGGGTCAGCACCTGATTGGCGTTATTGACGAACGCCGCGAGCAAATCGAATTCGCCGGTGGTGAGCCGGACCTCCTCCCCTGAGGGAGAAAGGAGCTCGCGAGTAGAGAGATCGAGGTTCCAGCCGGCGAACCGTGCCCTCGGTCGAGATGCCGCTTGCCTATCGGCAGACCGAGTGGAGGCCCGCCGCAGCACGCTTTTGACCCGAGCCAACAGCTCACGCAAGTGAAACGGCTTTGGCAGGTAGTCATCCGCGCCCATCTCAAGGCCGATGATGCGGTCGACCGTCTCGCCACGACCGGTCAGAATGATAATCCCGACACTCGATTCCTCGCGTAGCGAGCGAGCGAGGGTCAGTCCGTCCTCGCCGGGGAGCATCAGGTCGAGGATGACGAGGTCGACCGGATCCTGGGCAATCACCCGTCGCATTCCCGCGCCATCATGTGCGGTCGAGACCCGGTAGCCCTCGCTGGACAGATATTCCTGGACCAGATCGCAGATCTCGCGCTGATCGTCGACGATCAGAATGTGACCGTTGTCATGCTTGCCGGCCAACTTCGTCTACCCTTTGTCGCGGTCCGACCCCCAACGACCGATCGACGGCGAGGGTTTCCGGACGGGCCTCTCAAGCTCACCCATACATATGGTTACAAATTCTTACACAAAACCGTTCGCCCTGACATCATCGGATAACATCGCATCGATAGACTCTTCGCTCTTAGGATCGGCCCTTTGGCCGATTGTAGCCATCGGGAGTAGCCCTCTGTGGCCGACCCTTATCGGGACGTGGAAGCCGAAATTCCCAGCCTTCGACGTTATGCGCGCGCGCTGACACGCGACCTCGTCGCCGCGGACGATCTCGTCCAGGACTGCCTGACCCGCGCCCTCAGCAAATTGAATCTGTGGCAACGGGGAACAGACTTGCGGGCGTGGTTGTTCACGATACTTCACAACCAATACATCAACCACGTTCGGCGGACCGCGCGCGAAGGAGCGGCAGTCGGCTTGAGTGAGCGCGAGCCGTTGCTGGCCCGCGCACCGCAGCAAGGAAGGCGGCTCGAGTTACGCGATCTCGAGCGTGCTATCGCGAAGCTCCCCCGCACGCAGCGGTCGGTAATCCTGCTCGTCGGCTTAGAGGGAATGAGCTACGGAGAAGTCGCGGCGGTTCTCAATGTCCCTGTCGGCACCATCCGTTCGCGGCTCTCGCGCGGCCGTGAGGCCTTACGCCGATTGACGGGCATCGTCGACGCTGAGGAGGCCGATACCGTGATGGCGGGGCCGAGCGTTCGCAACCGCCCGATCGGGAAATTCGACGGGCTCGCCGGACGTTCCGAAATCGCCGTTGATTGGGGCGGCTTATTGTCGCGCCGACCGGCCGGTCGGCGGAGCAAACGCTCATCGCCGTTCCGGTATCCGGCCGAGCGAAAAGCGAATGGACATCGCGCAGCATAATCGGCAGAGGCTGTTGCTCGGCGCTGGAACCGATCGGTTTATTTGCTTGTTAACAGCGTAGGCGGGATGCCGGACGCCCGCCTTCACTGTCGCAGTCCGGCTTGGCAAAGTCTCCCTGTCGCGGGTTTGCCACCCGCAGCCTCGCCGGAGCCGGTTTCGCCGACTCCGGCCCTTTTTTAGCCGGCGCGCCCGGGCAACGACACGTTAATCTGCGTGGGCAAGCACGCCCATTATTTTGGGAAGCTCAACACTGGCCTCTTCTGCCGATATCAGGGGCGCCCCCGACTGATGACTGGCGATATCACCCGCCTTAAGGGGTCGATGCAATCGTCAACGCCGCAAATGCCTCGCTGCTCGGCGGCGGCGGGGCTGACGGCGCCATCCATCGAGCGGCCGGGCCGGGGCTTCTAGCCGAATGCCGAAAACTGGGGAATGTCCAACCGGAGAAGCTCGGCTCTCCGGCGCGCACCGCTGGCCGGCCTCGAATGTCAGTCATACGGTCGGCCCGATCTGGCAGGGTGGGGCTGCCGGAGAGCAACAAATTCTGAAGAACTGCTATCGTTCGTGCATGCGCATCGCCGCTCGCAGGGAATTCGCGATATCGCATTTCCTGCTATTGCGACAGGCATCTGCGGGGCTTGGTGATCTAGTTTGTTTTGACTCCGGCAACGTTGAACGTCTACCGCAATGCGCGCGCTTGATTTAGCGTGACAGCGTTCCGCTGGTCCCCATGTCGCCCGCGTTAAACGAGACGTTTGCCCTCTATTTCCCTTTTTGGCACGCTCGCTCTCGCGCAGGGCCTTGCCGCGTTCCTTCTTGCCGAGCCCGAAGGACCAAGTTCTCCGCTGAATGGCACTCCGCTTCGGCATGCCGGTTCTTCTTCAACATTATTTGAGGTTGACCGTCATTACCACCTGCCGGATCAATTTTCCGGGACCGCCATCCGCAGTCCAGCCTTGCTGGACGTAATGGACCTCGTTCCCAAACAAAACGATCCCGGGCTAACTTACTTGGTGCCAATGACAGCCCTCGCGCCATCTGACAAGCGGTTGAGCGATCGGTCGAAATCGCTGCTGTCTTGCCGCCGGCTGATTGCCGGCTTGCAAAGGCCGAGGCGATCCGCAAGGATCGTATTCTCGCATCGGGAGATGGGCTAGCTGTGAGGTGTTCGGGCCGCGGCCGATGGCGGGGCACCCGCTACATGGACGGGACCGGAATCGTCGGTCGGGGATATGACTCGCGGGGGTATCCCGGTGCCGAGTCCCACCTTGGGATCACCTGCGGCTTTAGGTTCGCGGTGAGATGATTGGAAGAATGTTGGGTTTGCTGTCTGCCGATATGGCGATCGATCTCGGCACCGCAAACACCCTGGTCTACGTGAAAGGCCGGGGGATCGTACTGAACGAGCCATCGGTAGTGGCGATCGCCAGTGTCCGCGGCAGAAAACAGGTCCTCGCCGTCGGCGAAGAAGCGAAACTGATGCTCGGCCGCACCCCGGGCAACATTCAGGCGATCCGACCGTTGCGCGATGGCGTCATTGCCGATTTTGAGGTGACGGAGGAAATGATCAAGCATTTCATCCGCAAGGTGCATAACCGGCGCAGTTTCGCCACACCCCAGATCATTGTCTGCGTCCCGTCGGGCTCGACCGCGGTGGAGCGGCGGGCGATCCAGGAATCTGCTGAGAGCGCCGGCGCCAGGCGGGTCTTTCTTATCGAAGAGCCGATGGCGGCCGCGATCGGAGCTGGTCTTCCTGTGACCGAACCGACGGGTTCGATGGTCGTTGATGTGGGGGGCGGAACGACCGAGGTTGCGGTGCTGTCCCTCGGCGGCATTGTGTATTGCCGATCGGTACGGGTCGGGGGCGATAAGATGGATGAGGCGATCATCGCCTATATCCGGCGCAACCATAATCTCCTCGTTGGCGAAAGTAGCGCAGAGCGGATTAAGAAAGAGATAGGATCCGCATGCATGCCGGAGGACGGCGAGGGGCGCGTGATGGAGATCAAGGGTCGCGACCTGATGAACGGCGTACCAAAGGAAATCGTGATCAGCGAGCGTCAGATTTCTGAGAGTCTCGCCGAACCGGTCGGTTCGATCATCGAAGCTGTCAAGGTAGCGCTCGAGCACACCGCCCCCGAACTCGCCGCCGACATCGTCGACAAGGGAATTGTGCTGACTGGTGGAGGCGCGCTGCTCAGCAATCTCGATCTGGTGCTGAGGCACGCTACGGGGCTGCCGGTTTCGATCGCGGACGACCCGCTGACCTGCGTGGCGCTCGGCACGGGCCGTGCGCTCGAAGAAATGAAGACCCTAAAAAACGTGTTGGTCAACATGTGGTAGGAATCTTAATCTTTGGGGGGTTAGGGGGACGTCATGAACGTAAGCGGGTCCGAATGGCGCAAAGCGCCTTGGCATGGCAGGGAATGCAGACCCCGCGGCGCGGGAAGGCGTATTCGAGTTGGGCAGGGGCGGCGCGGACTGGCGAGATGATTGGGTTTTCGCCGCCGCGACGCGCGGCCATACAGCGCGCAACCCTCCCGTTTCTTGTCTTGCTGTCTGCGACGATGGTCATGCTCGGCAAAGCTGATCAGGTGATGTTCGAATCTCTTCGGGTCTCGGTGACGGACACTGCCTTGCCGGCGCTCGACGTATTGTCGCGCCCGCTCGCGGCCCTCGGACACCTCACGGACCGCGCTAGAGATTTCGTCACCGTCTATCAGGATAATCGCCGCCTTGCCGAGGATAACGAGAGATTGCTGAACTGGCAACAGGCTGCGCTCAAGCTTGCTTCCGAGAATGCCCGGCTCCGGGAACTTTTGAAGCTGACCCCCGAGCCCGTGACGACCTTTATCACAGCCCGGGTGATCGCAAATTCCGGCGGCGCCTACGTACGTAGCCTGATGGTTCATGCCGGCAGCGATAACGGGGTAGAGCGCGGGCAGGCCGCTGTGACCGGCGAAGGCCTCGTCGGACGTGTGTCGGAGGTCGGAAGCCGGGCCGCGCGGGTCCTCCTCGTCACCGATCTGAACTCTCGGGTGCCGGTGATCGTCGAAGGGCCACAGCAACGGGCGCTGCTGACGGGTGACAATTCCGGGCGTCCGTGCCTTCGCTATTTGGATGCGGGCGCTGGTATCAAGATCGGCGACCGGGTTGTCACGTCGGGACAGGGCGGTGTCTTCCCGCCGGGGCTGCCCGTCGGCGTCGTCGCATCCCTCGATGGAGAAGCGCCTCGCGTCGAACCTTATGTCGAGCTGTCGCGAGTTGAATATTTACGGATTGTTGATTATGGGCTAGCCGACGGGTTGCCCAAGCCAGTGCCGATTGCTTCGCGCAGCGGCCGGCGCGCCGAGCCGTTTGCCGGCGCCCAGCTGGGCCGGCGCTGAGCAGCGCATGGCTCTCCGATCCGCCGGCACACCCGCTCCGCAACGCGTCGACAACCCGGTCGCCCGACTCCTGCCGATCGCAACCACGCTGTTGGCGACGGTAATCTCGATCCAGCCGGCGCATATTCCGGGCTACGCGGCGCTGACCCCCGCCTTCACATTGATGGCGGTCTATCATTGGACGATTTACCGGCCTGACTTGCTGCCGCCTTTAGCGATCTTTTTGATCGGCGTCACCCAAGACCTGCTCGCTGGCGTTCCGCCAGGAGTGACCGCCCTCGTCCTGTTGCTCGCGCGCGCGATTGTGCTGCGCCAACGGCGCCAGTTCGTCAACCGGCTGTTTCCGTTCTTGTGGACAGGTTTTACGATGCTGACTGGCGGCGTTATGCTGTTTCTGTGGACCTTGCATTGCTTGATCGACGGGGTGTTGATCGATTTTCGTGAAACTGTTTTTCGTGCCGTGCTGACCATCTCAATGTTCCCGATAGCGAGCTTTTTGTTGGGCCGAACCCAACGGACATTGATGGGCGCGGGCTGACCGCGGCGCCCGAGCGCGCAGCTCAGTCAGCCGCACCAACGATGCAGCGGGAAGCGCAACGACACAAGCTGTTGACCCGGCGGGCTGCGATGCTCGGCGTTGGCCAAGCAATCCTCGTCGCCGCGCTTGGAGAACGGATGTACCAGCTCCAGATCCTGGAGTCAGACCGCTATGTGATGCTTGCGGACGAGAACCGCATCAATCTGCAGCTTCTGGCGCCGCAGCGCGGGCGAATCCTCGACCGCTTCGGTGCGGCACTTGCCGAAAATCACCAGAACTATCGCCTTGTCGTGATTGCAGAGCAGGCCGAGGACATTACGGCCACGCTCGACGCGCTCGCCGGGCTGATCGAAATCGGAGAGGGGGACCGCCGCCGGGTCTTGCGCGACATCCGGCGCAAGCATCCGTTTGTGCCGGTCGTGGTCCGCGGCAGTATGAGCTGGGAGGAGATGGCGCGCATCGAGGTCGCCATCCCCGAACTGCCCGGTGTGGCGATCGAACAAGGCCTCACCCGATCCTACCCGCTGGGTGAGACCGCGGCGCATGCGATCGGCTATGTCGCCGCGGTTTCCGAGTCGGAGTTGGGCAGGGATCCGCTGCTCGAGCTGCCGGATTTTCGGATCGGCAAGAGTGGTATCGAGAAGTCGCAGGACGCCGAGCTGCGGGGAAGCGCGGGGACGAGCCAAGTCGAGGTCAACGCCTTTGGCCGCGTCGTCCGCGAGCTCGCCCGGGTGCCCGGCCGACCTGGCAAGGACGTCGTGAGCTGCCTCGACGCTGCGATGCAGGACTTTCTCGCGCGTCGCTGCAGCACTGAGGAGAGTGTGGCCAGCGTTTTACTCGACGCGGTTACCGGCGATGTTCTCGCCCTCGTGTCGAATCCGAGCTTCGATCCGGCGCCGTTCGCCATCGGACTCACCCCGGCGGTCTGGCAGCAGCTCTCGGCGGACCCGCGCAACCCGCTGACCAACAAGGCTATCGCCGGCGTTTATCCGCCGGGGTCGACATTCAAGCCAGTGGTCGCGACGGCCGCACTCGCGACCGGAGTATTGACCCCGGAGACGCCGATCAGCTGCCCCGGCTACCTCGAGCTCGGCAACGCCACGTTTCACTGCTGGCGGGAACACGGCCACGGCACCCTACGCGTGCGGGAGGCGATCAAAAGGTCTTGCGATGTGTTTTTCTATGAGACCGCGCGGCGGCTAGGGATCGATCGCCTCGCGGCGATAGCGCGCAGTTTCGGCTATGGGAATGTGGTCGGTCTCGACATTCCCGGTGAGCGTGCTGGGCTGATCCCGAGCCGGGAGTGGAAGCTGGCGACCTCCGGGACCGCGTGGTCGCAAGGCGAGACGGTGATCGCTGGGATCGGCCAGGGATCGGTGTTGGCTACACCGTTGCAGATTGCGATCATGGTCGCCCGGCTCGTAACCGGTCGAGCGGTCGTCCCGCGCCTCGTGCGCGCCGACGGTGTCATGCCGCCCGGCGGGGACCCGACGCCGCCCGATTTTCCAGCACTCGGCGTCAGCCCGCGCGTGCTCGCCATAGTCGTCGACGGGATGAACGCGGTCGTCAACGAGCAGGGCGGCACGGCCTATGCCGAGCGCATCACCGATCCCGGCTTCGCGATGGGCGGCAAGTCAGGTACCTCGCAAGTCCGTGCGATTAGCGAGTATGAGCATGAGCACGGGCTGCCCAAGATCAGTGAGATCCCGTGGAGGGAGCGCGACCACGCGCTGTTCGTTGGCTTCGCGCCTGTCGGCGCGCCGCGGTACGTGTGTGCGACCGTGGTCGAACACGGCGGGGTGAGAGGCGGCCACGGCTCCGAAGTGGCGGCGCCGATCTGCCGCGACGTCCTGCGGGAGGTGCAGCGTCGTGATCCCGCCCGGCGGGTGCCCCGCGGGGACACCCTGGCACAGCTTCATCCGCTCGACCGGTCTCCACCTAATGCGGATGCCCCGGGCGGCTGAGCCGTGGCGAGCTTTTCCGCCGATCTTGGTCGAAGGGAGCCGAGGCTTTGGCAGAGCATCCGCGGGATCAGCTGGGGGCTGGTTCTGCTGATCTGTGCGGCGGCGTGTTTCGGCATTGTGGTGTTGTACTCGGCGGCTGACGGCAGCATGGATCCCTGGGCCGCCAAACAGACGATCCGTTTTGCGATCGCGCTGATCCTGATGGTCGGCACGGCGCTCGTCGACATCCGCCATTGGTTCCGCGCAGCCTATTGGGTCTACGCAATTGTGCTGGCGCTGGTGGTCGCCGTCGATCTGCGTGGCTTTGTCGGGATGGGCGCCCAACGTTGGATCGATCTCGGAGTGATCCAGCTGCAGCCTTCCGAGCTGATGAATGTCGTCGTGGTGCTCGCCCTCGCGCGCTATTTTCACAGCCTCTCCGGCGAGGATGTCGGGCGCATCCGTTGTTTGATCCTGCCCGCGCTGACGGTGGGCTTGCCGGCGGCGCTGGTCCTCAAACAGCCCGATCTCGGCACCGCTGTCATGCTGCTGATGGGCGGCACCGTGCTTTTTTTTATCGCCGGAGTGCGCCTACGCTACTTCGCCTTGACGGTGGCAGCCGCTGCCGCTGCGTTGCCGGGGGTGTGGCATTTTCTGCGCGATTACCAGAAGACGCGGATCTATACCTTCCTCGATCCGGACAGCGACCCGCTCGGCGCCGGCTATCATATCCTGCAATCGAAGATCGCGCTCGGATCGGGAGGACTATTCGGCAAGGGCTTTCTGCAGGGCAGCCAAAGCCATCTGAGCTTTTTGCCGGAGAAGCAGACCGATTTCATCTTCACGACCTTGGCCGAGGAGTTCGGCCTGGTCGGTGGGCTCGGGCTCCTGGTGCTCTATTCGCTGATCATCGTTTACGGTTTTGCGATTGCGCTCCGAAGCCGCAATCACTTCGGGCGCCTCTTGGGCCTCGGCATCGTCACCAATTTTTTCCTCTCCGTGTTCATCAACGCCGCGATGGTGATGGGTCTGATCCCAGTCGTCGGCGTGCCCTTGCCGCTGATCTCTTATGGCGGCACCGCTTTACTCGCGGTGATGTTCGGCTTCGGCCTGTTGATCAACGTCGGCGCTCATCGCGACACCCGTCTCAACAGCAGGGGCGAGCGCCGGCCCGGCTGAGGCGCGAGCTTCCCGGTTCGACGGGAAAAAACCGGGAATTTTTTCGGCTTGAGCCTCTTCAAAAGCAAAAACCTTCAAATAAATCAAGCGATTGCAAGAGCAATTCCCGTGATGATGAACCGGGAATTTTCCGCACCGAACCGGGAATGATATCGCCGGAACCGGGAATTTACCGGGAACCGGCAAGCTTGTCATACGCCCGTGTGTCTTTGGGGGGACCAGGATCACGGGGATAAAGGTAGTTGAACTTTGCGGCGCGATTCAGATCCTAATTTCCCAGGGCAGGACCGGCCGCGTTTGGCGCACATCTGGCCTGAGCCGGCCAATCCTGGTAAGCAGGCCCCGCGAGCGCAGAAGTCGGCCGAGCGCTTGATGCGGAGGAAATTCGATGGCGGAGAAGGACTCGGCGGAGAGCGGCCGCCGCCTGCATGTGACCACATTGCTTGTCGCTTCACGCCGCGCGCTCGACAACGCGCTGGCCGAGCTCGGATTTGCCGAGGAGGACGACCGGGTTGTCGAACATGACGGACGTCTCGCCTTTTTAACCTGCTCGCATGAGGAGGATTGTGACGACATGTTCGCGCTGATCACCGAGCTGTCGGCGCGCGGCGAAAGCTGGGAATTGCAGTCGCGCATCGATGCCGAGGCCGGCCGCGCGATTTACCAGTCGTTCGCTCGTTATCGCCCGGTCGAAGCGGTCGATGCCGCCGTTGAGGAAGAGCAGGAGCCGGAGACCTCGGAGACACCCCTCTACGACATCGAGACCACCGAAGGGCTGCAGGCGCTGAAGCGGATCTTGAAACGGATCGAACCGGCCGATGCGTTCGCGACGATTCGTCCAGGTCGGGACGGCCGTGCCACTGCCCGGATCCTGCGGCGCGGCTCGCGGCGCGTGATCGCGGCGGCGACCGGCGCCGATGAGTCGACCCTGCGCGGGGTCATCCGCGAGATCCTCCCCAATGTCATGCTCGATGTCGCGATGAAGCCACCCGGGTAGCCGACCGGGAGAGTTGCCCCTGCCGCCGGCCGACCGCCTGCCGAGGCTGATCGGGCTCCTCAATGATCGGACCATTCGGCTCGCTGTCACCGGATTGAGCGGGTCAGGGAAGACGGTGTTCATTGCGAGCCTCGTTCACAACCTTTTGAGTGCTGTCGGACAGCCAGCCCGCTTGCCGTTCCTGCGCGCCGCCGCTGAGCGGCGCATCCTTGCCACTCGGCTCGGCTCGCCCAAAAGCAAAACAATCGCGCAATTCCCGGTTTGGCGGACGATCGCCGCGCTGGCCGCGGAACCGGCGCGCTGGCCGGCGAGCACAACCGATCTACGCCGAGCCGATCTGTTGCTCCGGTTTGCACCGACGGGCTTCCTCAGCCGTGCCGCCCGCGGCACCGCCGAACTCAGCCTGGAGATCCTCGACTATCCCGGCGAATGGCTGCTCGACCTACCGCTTCTCGGTCAGAGCTACCGCGATTGGTCACGAGCGACCCTTGAGCGCGCGTGGCGCGGCGCACGCGCCCCGCTTGCCCGGGATTGGCTCGACTTTCTCGGACGTCACCCGGCGGACAGCGTCGGCGACCCGGAAGTCGCGCGGCGAGCGCACAGCCTCTATCGGGTCTTTCTCGAGGCATGCCAAACTCACGAACAGCTGACCTTGCTGCAGCCCGGGCGGTTCCTGAACCCGGGACAGATCGCCGATCCGTCGCTGCTGTGGTTTTGCCCGATGCCGTTCGCAGTCGGCGCGCATGCGCGGGAGGGCAGCATGGCCGCATTGATGGAAGGGCGTTTCGAGGCCTACAAGCAGGTTGTCGTGCAGCCCTTCTTTATGCAGCTCGCACGCGGCGTCGATCGTCAAATCGTTCTCGTCGACGTATTGCGCGCGCTCAACGCCGGGCAAGAAGCCTTCGCCGATCAGCGGCTGGCGTTCGAAACGATTCTCGCCGCGTTCCGTTTTGGTAGGCGCAGTTTCTTGCGGGTCCTGTTTGGGGCGCGCATCGACCGCGTGCTCTTTGCCGCGACCAAGGCCGACCATGTGCCGGCCCTGCAGCGCGACCACCTCGAAGCGCTGATGGCCAATCTTGTCACTGTGCCAACCTTGCGCGCCGCGGCAGCGCACGCGCGTGTCGCGGCGACGGCGCTGGCGTCGATCCGCTGCACCGAGGACGGCACCGACGTGATCGACGGGCGTAAAGTCGACGTCGTGATCGGATTGCCCGAGGGTGGAGAACGGCGCATCCGCTTTTTCCCTGGGATCGTCCCTGTGACCCCGCCGCCCGAGGGTTTCTGGGGTGAGCGTTTCACCGAGTTTCCGGTGTTTCAGCCGCCGCGTATCGAGCGCGCAGGCGGGGACGGCGTTCCTCATATCAATCTTGACAGGGTGCTCGATTTTCTGCTCGGGGACGCTCTAGCATGACGACCGAAGCCGACCAGGTCCGCGAGCGATTGCGGCCGCGCATCGTCGAGACCGGGGAGACCGGCCGGCTCGATCTCGGCTTGCCGGTGGTCCCTGAAGCGAGCCTCGTGCCGCCGTTGACGCGAGGTTTCCCGTCGCCATTCGCCGTTGCGATGACCGGGCTCGGCATTCTCGTCGCCGGGGTCGTCGGGATCGATCTCGCGCAATTCGTCGACGGCGCTTTCGCGCATGGCACTGGCGTTGGCGTCCTGGCCGCACTGGCCGTTGCCGCTGGCGCCGGCGGTGCTCTCTATTGGCTGACGGCGGAGCTGCGCGGGCTGTGGCGCTTGCGTTCGGCCGAGAGGCTCAGGCGCCTTATGCCGTCGGCCCTGGCGGGGGAACTCAAGCAGGAGATCGATGCCGCGGCGGCGATCCTCGCCCGCGACCCCTTACTCAGCGCGGCCGTCGGTCGCTACCGGGCCGTCCTCGAACCCCATCATACGGGACATGATGCGCTCGAACTGTTTTCGCGGTTTGTGTTGGCACCGGCTGATCAGCTGGCGCAAGCCGCGATCCGACGCGCCGCGGCACAGGCCTTCGCGATCAACGCGATCAGTCCGACCGTGCTGCTCGACACGCTCTTGTTTGCCGCACAGGCGATGCGCCTCATTCGCGGGATCGCTATGATCTACGGCCAACGCCCCGGCCTCGCTGGCATGGTCCATCTCTTGCGTCGACTCGCCAAAGGCGCCGGGCTGGTCGGCGCTGTCGATGTCGTCGGCGGCGTGATTGCCCAACAGCTCGGCGGTGCGGTGCTCGAGCGTTTGAGCGCCAGCGCCGCAGAGAGCGTTTACGCGGCGCAAAAGATGGCGCGTCTCGGCCTCGTCGCGATGGCGTTGTGCCGGCCGATCGAGTTCCGTCCCGGTGAGGCGCCCTCGCTATCCGGGCTCGTGTCGAGCCTTCTCAGGCAAAGCCAGAGGCGCGACGAGCAATCTTCGTTCTAGCCGCCCGGCGATCCGCCGTCAGCAGATTTAATAAGCCGCGTTAAGTAAATATTAATCATATTCCGCTAGAACGAATGCGTGTTCCGCGTCGCTCTATCGCTGACCCTCGCCGCGCTCTCTCCCGCAGTGCCGGCCTCATCGCTCGCACCGGGGGCGGCGATCGCGGTTTGCTTCTCGCCGGAGGAGAACTGTGCCGCGTTCGCCGACCGCGCGATCGGCAACGCGGAACGCGAGATCCTGGTCGGCGCGTACGGCCTCACCAACGGGTCGAGCATTGTCGAGGCGCTGATCCGAGCTAAACAGCGCGGCATCGACGTTCGGCTGATCGCCGACAAGACGACGCCCTGCGAGCGCAACAGTGCCGTGGAGCCGCTTACCGCGGCGGGCGTGCCGATCTGGATCGATGATCAAGCGCGGATCGCTCATGCCAAGACCATGGTCATCGACGGCGCCATCACCCTGACAGGGTCCTACAACTGGACCCGCGGCGCCGCCTCGAACTCGGAGAACCTGAACCTGATCTCCTCCCCAGAGGTTGCGGCGGCCTACGCCGCTCACTGGCGGCAGCGTCTTGCGGTCTCAGTCCGGTTCGATCGGAAAGAGGATTGGTGCCGGGTCGCGACAACAGACGCGCGCTGATCCCGTAAAACGCGACGAAGGCCTCGACGAGCGATCGCCGCCGTACCCCGCTGCCGAACCGGAGTCCCGTCATCCGAACCTTCTCTTGTGCAGCGCCGACGGCACGGGCAGCATCGGGGCAACCGACGCCAGCAGAGGGAGGGGAGGATGCGTATGTCCGGGTTCTTGGAAGACGTGACCGCGGCGATGGTGGCCGGAGCGCTGATCAGCGCCGGCTTGACCTCGGCATTCGCTCAAACATTGATCGTCGGCAACGACGAGAAGCAAGGCGTTGACCAGAACGCAAAACCAATCGTCAACGAGCCCGGCCACGACACGCTGTCGGTGATCGACATCTCCAAGCCCGAGGCGCCGCGCATTGTCGCGACGGTCCCGCTGATCAACTCGGTCGTCGGCCCGCCGGTCAATCTGGCGATCCACCCGTCGGGCGAGTTTGCCTTTGTCGCCAACTCGCTCGAGCCGATCACCCAAGGCTGGGCACACCGGCTGGACCCCGACAACAAGGTCTTCATGATCGACCTGAAAGCGGCCCCGCCTAAGGTGATCGGCACGATCACGGTCGGGAAGCAGCCTTCCGGCATGGCGATCAGCCCGAAGGGCGATCTGGCGCTCGTGGCTAACCGCGCCGACGGCACGATCTCGGTCTTGTCGATCCGCGGCAAGGACGTCCTGGTCACCGATACGGTGACCGTCGGCACGCCGACCGACAGTGTCTCCGCGGTCGCGATCACCCCGGATGGCAAGCGCGCGCTCGCCACCAAGGCGGCGGCGAACAAAGTTGCGCTGCTGTCGATCAACGACGGGAAGGTCACCTACGACAAACGGGATCTGCCGGCGGGCATCTTCCCGTACAACATTGCGGTGACGCCCGACGGGAAACTGGCACTGACCGCCGACAACGGCAATGGCGGGAGCTCGGACGGCAATGCCGACACGGTCAGCGTGATCGATCTCGAAGCGGATCCGCCGCGGGTCATCGATCATGTGACTGTCGGGGATTCGCCCGAGGGGATCGCGATCAGCCCGAAAGGGGATCTCGCCGTCACGGTCGAGGCGCGCGGCTCGAACGTGCCCAAGACCGCGTTCTTTTATCACCCGGCAGGCGCCGTCACTGCCCTCAAGATCGACGGCAAGAAACTTACCACTGTCGGCGCGGTTGATGTCGGCGTGTTGCCCGAGGCCGTCGCGTTCAGCCCCGACGGCAGCTACCTTTATGTGGGAAATTTTCTCGACGGCGACATGTCGGTCCTGAAGGTAGACGGAACCAACCTGACCGATACCCGCCAGCGCTTCAAATTGCCGGGCCACCCGGCATCGATGCGGGGCGGCCCGCAATAGGCTGCCGTGACCAATACGCTCCTCACCCTCCATAACCCGAAGATGGCGCGGCGATATTATGCCGAGGGGCTGTGGCGGCGAGACACGCTCTACACGCTG
>JAFAHQ010000313.1 GCA_019237135.1 Alphaproteobacteria bacterium | reverse complement strand
GCAGTACCACCGAGCACCACCGTCGCGAGATAAGGTTCGAGCGCCAGCACCCGGCCGAACGCCTCCATGACCAGCATGATCTCAATCGGGCCGCCGCCAAACCCGCCATATTCCTCGGCGAAAGGAAGGCCCAGCAGGCCCTGCTCGGCGTAGCGCGACCACAGTGACGTGCTCCACCCCTCCGGCTCGGCGAGATAGCCGCGTCGCTGCGCAAAGGCGTAATGGTCGGCGAGCAGACGGTCGACAGACTCACGCAGCAGGCGCTGCTCGTCGGTCAGCTCGAAATCCATCAGAGCCCCAGGACGGCTTTGGTCAGGATGTTCTTCTGGATCTCGTTGGTCCCGCCATAAATCGAGGCGGCGCGCAAGAACAGATAACTCTTGGTCGCCTCGCTCGCCCAGGCGGGGCCAACCTCCGGCTCGTTGCTGAGCGCCTCCAATTCCTGCGCCCAATCCGGCATCGCCAGCGGTCCGCCGACGTCCATCGCCAGCTCGGTTGTCGCCTGCAGCAGTTCCGTTCCCTTGATCTTCAGCGCCGAGGACAACGGATCGGGCTTGCCGGCCTCCTTCTTCGCATAGGCTGACACGACGCGGAATTGGGTGATCTCGAGCGCTTTGATGTCGGTTTCGAGCTGGGCGACGCGGAGGCGAAAGGCAGGGTCGTCGATCAGCGGCTTGCCGTTGGCGCGCATTTCGTGTGCCGCCTCTTTGGCGAATTTGACCCGTTCCTTCGATTTGCCGAGCCGCGCAATGCCGGTGCGTTCGTGGCCGAGGAGGTATTTCGCTACGTCCCAGCCGCGGTTTTCCTCGCCGACACGCATGTCGATCGGCACCTTGACGTCGTCGAAGAACACCTCGTTCAGGTGATGGCTGCCGTCGATCGAAACGATCGGGCGGACTGTGATGCCCGGCGTTGTCATATCGATCAGCAGGAAGGAAATGCCCTCCTGGCGCTTCTTCGCCGCCGGATCGGTGCGCACCAGGCAAAAGCACCAATCGGCATGGTGCGCCGTCGAGGTCCAGATCTTCTGGCCATTGACGATGTAATGGTCGCCATCACGCTTCGCCGCGGTCTTTAACGCGGCGAGGTCCGACCCCGCGCCGGGTTCGGAGAAACCCTGGCACCACCAGTCGTCGATGTTGGCGGCGCGCGGCAAAAAGCGGCGCTTCTGCTCCTCGGTACCGAATTGGATCAGCACCGGGCCGATCATCGTGATGTTGAACGAGGAGACCTCGGGTGCGGGTGCCAGCTGGTTTTCCTCGAGAAAGATCATCCGCTGCACCGGCGTCCAACCGGGTCCGCCATATTCCTTGGGCCAGTTGAACGCCGCCCAGCCGCGCTCGTTGAGAATGCGCTGCCAGCGCACCGTGTCCTCTTTTCGCGGCGCATAGCCGAGCCGCATCCGCTCGCGAATGTCGTCCGGCAAATGGTCTCGGATGAACGCCCTGAGCTCGTCGCGAAACGCCAGTTCGTCGGAGGTAAAGCGCAGATCCATGGCCGATCTCCTCTACTCTCGGCCATTATACAGCGCGCCGAGCCACTCAGACAGGTAGGCTTCGCCGCAGCGTGCTGCTCGCGGGGCGAAGCGCTCGGTGTCACTCCGCAATAGCCCCGGCGAGATACCCCGGGTGCTGGCAATCTCGACGGCGTGTCCGATGAGCCAGCGCTCGAAACCTCGGACGCTGATCTCGGGGTGGAATTGGCAGGCGAGCGCGTGAGGCCCCAGGCTGAACGCCTGGTTCGGGCACATCTCGGTGGAGGCGAGAAGCTGGGTACCTTCCGGCAGGTCGAAGGTGTCGCCATGCCAATGCAACACCGGCACCGCGGCGAAACGGCCCAACGGCCCGCTCCGCCCCGCTTCGCTGAGTTGCAGCTCACCCCAGCCGATCTCTTTCGTGGGAGCCGGATAGACCCGAGCGCCGAGCGCGCGGGCCATCAGCTGCGCGCCGAGACAGATGCCAAGAGTCGGCCGCGCCGCGGCGAGGCGGCGTTCGAGCAGGGTGAGCTCCTGGCCGAGAAAAGGATAGGCGAGGTCCTGATAGGCGCCGATCGGACCCCCGAGCACAATGATCAGGTCGGGCGCCAGCGGATCCACCTCGCCAATATCGTCGATACCCGCGTCGCAATAGCGAACGGCATAGCCGTGACGGCAGAGCACGTCGTCGAACGCGCCTAGGTCCTCAAAGTGGACGTGTCGGATTGCGATCGCCGTCTTGATCACGGACCAGAGGCTCACCGTGCCTTCAGCGTCTTCCAGTCGACGCGGTTTTCGAACGCGGCCGCGGCGCGATAGATCGTCTCCTCGTCGAAGGCCTTTGCCACCAGCATCATCCCGACCGGCAAGCCGTCCACCATGCCGCAAGGTAGGCTCATCGCCGGATGATGGGTGCAATCGAACTGCGCGGTATTCGCCAGCATTTCGAAGGCGCGCTGCAATATCTGCGCGACCGGCGCATTGGCCTCGGGCAGTGGCGTTGCTACCATCGGTACGGTCGGCATTAACAGCAGGTCGTAGCGGGTAAGCACCTCGTCATAGGCGCGGCGCAAGCGGCGCACCAGGTTCTGCGCTTTTGCGTAATAATGGCCGCGGTAGTGAGTCACCATGTAGTGGCCGAGCAGCATCGTGTTTTTGAGGCTGTCCGAGAGTTCGTCGGCTCGAGTCCGCCAGGCACTGTGGAAATCCAACATCGAGGTGACGTAGAGCCCCTGCCAGTTGAAGCCAAAGCCGTTGCCAAGCATCATTTGCATCAGAGCACCCTCGGCGGCCACCGGCAGCCAGATCGCCGCGCCGAGCCGGTGCATCGGGATCGACACCGTCTCGATGCTCGCGTCCAATCCTCTGAACCGGTCGGCCGCTTCGCGAACGATCGCATCGACCTGCGACATCGCTTGCGGATGGCCAAAGCCTTCCTCGACCACCGCAATCCTCAATCCGGCTGCGCTTCGAGCTAATGCCTGGCGATAGGGCTTTGCGACCGCGCCGCCATATTGCCTCGGGTCGAGGCCGTCCGGCCCGGCCAACACTTCGAGCAGCAGTGCATTGTCTTCGACTGTCGCCGTCATCGGGCCGGTGTGATCCAAGGTCAGCTCGATCGGCATGATGCCGGTATAGGGTATGAGACCGTGCGTCGGCTTCAGCCCATAGATCCCGCAGAACGCGGCCGGGATGCGGATCGAGCCGCCCTGATCGCCGCCCAATGCCATCGGCACCTCGCCAAGGCCGACGACGGCGCCGCTGCCGGAGGACGAGCCACCAGCCGAGTAGCCAATTCGATGCGGGTTGTGCACCGGGCCGCCGGCGCTCGTATGGCTGCCGCCCGAAAAGCAGAAATACTCGCACACCGTCTTGCCGGCGATCGTCCCGCCGGCATCCAGAATGCGCGTCACTACGGTCGCGTCGACATCCGGTACATAGCCTTCCATTGTCGAGGCGCCATTCATCATCGGCACGCCGGCGAGGCAGATATTGTCCTTGAGCGCAATTTTCTTGCCATTGAGCTTGCCCGCGGCAGCACCCTGGACTTCTGTCTTGACGTACCAGGCGCCGTGCCGGTTCTCCTCAGGCGAAGGACGGCGGCCGGGGGTCCGCGGATAGGCGATCGATGGCAGCTCGTCCGGCATCCGGTCGATCTGATTGTACGCCTCGAAAGCCGGCAAAAGAGCCTCGTGATGCGCTGCGAGATCCGCGTCGGTGAAGCTAAAACCGAGCTCCGAAGCTACCTCGCCCAGCTGCTCCAGTGTCGGGACCTTGACCGTGTTCAGTGACATCGTGGTTCCTCCGCTTCAGCGACGGTATGCCGAGGTCGTTGCGCCTCGTCACCCGCGAAGGCGCGAGCGGAGGCGCTCGGCGATCTCGGCGATATGGCCGGGATCGAACCGCCGATCGCTGCTGTCGTCACGGCTCCAATTCATCAGAAGATTGTCGCCGGCCCGCCGCGGCAAGACGTGGATGTGCATATGCAACACTGACTGACCGGCGGTTTTGCCATTCGCCTGCGTCAGGTTGATCCCTCCTGGGCGGAGCACCTCGTTGACGGCGTGCGCCACTTTGGCGGCGGTCGACGCGACTGTGCCAAAAACAGACGGCGGCATATCGAACACGTTTTCGAAATGCGCCTTGGGGATCACCAGGCAATGTCCGTCGTTGGCAGGATTAATGTCCATGAACGCAAGGGTCGCATCGTCCTGATAGATTTCCTCGCAGGCAGCGGTTCCTGCAGCGATCTGGCAGAAGATGCAGTCGCTGGCGCTCATGCGACCATTCCTTTTGCTCCGGCAGGTTCGTCTGCCGCGCGAACCTAGGCGGCGGCGAGCGAGATCCCGAGCGCCTCGAGATCTGGGGCGACGCGATTGGTCAACACCCCGACCTTGCGCATGTTGCGGACCAGCCCGGCGTGAAGGTCACGGCGGAAGAACTTGCGGAACGCGGTCTCGTCACCGCCTGCCGCTCGCTTGCGCCGGAGCTGCCGGATCTCCTCGATCTCGGCGCGATCAAAGCCCATGTCCTCATAGGCGCCGAGCGGGAAGATCCCGCGCAGGGTTCGGTTCAACGCCCAGACGGCGAAGTCCTCCATCTCGCGCCGCTCGCTCCCGGTGGCTTCTTCGACCACCGCCGGCAATGACAGCATGCTGAAGCCCATGTGGCGCGCTTCGTCCTGCAGGATACGCCGGCAAATCAATCGCAGCACCTCGTCCTTCGACGATTCGGCGAGCATCCGGAACAGCGACACGGCAAAAGTTTCGGCGACGAGCTGCAAGCCGATTGTTTTCAGGTACCAGGCCGAGGTGCCAAGCAAGGTGTCGAAGATCTCTCTGACGTTGCCGGCGAGCGGATAGCTCTCGCCGTCGAGGCGCAGCGCCAGATAGCGATGGAGCACTTCGTTGTGCCGGCCTTCATCGACCACCTGGGTGGCCTGAAACAATTTGGCGTCCTGGCCATGCACGTTTTCGACCAGCTGGCTGCACACCAGCATCGCACCGTGCTCGCCGTGCATCAGCGTCGACAGACGCCACCGGCTGACATAGCGATTGAGCTCGACCCGCTGGTTATCGGATAGGCGGTCCCAGAATTTCGTGCCGTGAATGTCGACGAGGTCGTCGGCGATCAGGCCGCCATCTCCCTCGAGCGGCCGGCCCCAGTCGATGTCGGTCGCCGCGTTCCACTGATCGAGCTTGGCCTGCTCATAGAGGCGCCGCATGTCGGCATGCTCGCTGTCGTAACCATGCCGAAAATAAGCGGTGTTGCTGGTCTCGATCTGGTGTCCGCTCTCCATCGGGAACCTCCGTGATGCCGCAACGCCGGAACAATCGTGCATTATACCCGAGCGGCAGGCAGAACGATAGGAGACCGCATGCCCCAACTACGAACCGTCATGGCCTACATCGATTACAAGAGTCCCTACGCCTACCTGGCGAAGGATCTCGCTTACGAGCTCGAGCGCGACTTCCCGGTTCGCGTTGATTGGCTGCCCTACGTTCTCGATATTCCGAGCTTTCTCGGCTCGGCGCGGGTCGACGACAGCGGAACGGTGATCGAGGAACAGCGCAACGCGCATCAATGGCGACGGGTCCGTTACAGTTACATGGACTGCCGCCGCCAGGCCAAAAAACGTGGCCTCGTGATCCGCGGCCCGCAGAAGATCTGGGACTCGAGCCTCGCCGCATGCGGCATGCTTTACGCCAAGCGCCAGGGAGACACGGTTCTGCGCCGCTACCATGACGCGACCTTCGAGCGCTTCTGGAGGCGCGATCTCGACATCGAGGATCCCGATGTGATCGGCGCGGTGCTGGAGGAGGCCGGCGCCGACACGACCGGCTTCTCGACTTATTCGACGGGAGAGGGGAGGGGGGAGCTCGATCGGATCTGCCGCGACGCCGAGGCGATCGGCGTTTTCGGGGTGCCGAGCTTTGTCGTCGATGGGGAGCTGTTCTGGGGCCGCGAGCATCTGCCCGACATCCGCGCGATACTCGCCAGCTGAGCTCCGAGAGTTGTCCCCGCTGGAGGTCGACCCTATCATCGATCCGCGAGTGTGAAGGAGCCCTCATGGTTCAGATCGCCGAACCGGTCGCGGCCCTGAAGACGCTGGAAGCGACCCTCATTTATTTTGTCGACACGGAAACGATGCCAGTCACCTTGGTGGGCGCGCCCGGCGGCAGCGACCGGCGGGTGGGTGGCGGCGCGTCGGAGCCCCGCTGCGTCCTGTTGCACAACGGCCGGCTTGAGACCGACGATTTCGCGCTGGAGCGCACCGGGTTTCGCTTTGTCCGACACCACAGCAAGGTCGTCGATTTCTTCGACGAGGACGAAGTCCGGCGTGTTTATTACCCGGAGATGCAAGCGCTGGTGAAGGCCGAGACCGGCGCCGCCCGAGTTGAGGTATTCGACCACACCTTGCGCACCGCTGATGACGAGCTGCGCGAGACCCACAAGATCCGCGAGGTCGTACGCCGCGTTCACAACGACTATACCGAATGGTCGGGGCCGCAGCGGGTGCGCACCTTTTTACCGCAAGAGGCCGAAGAATTGCTCCGCCGCCGCTTCGCCGTCATCCAGGTATGGCGGCCGATCCGTCATCCGGTCGAGACCTGGCCGTTGGCAATCGCCGATGCGCAGAGCATCTCGCCTGAGAACCTGGTCGTGACCGAGCGGCGCTATCCCGACCGGATAGGGCAGACCTACGCGATCACCTACGATCCCCGGCACCACTGGTATTGGTTCCCGCAGATGCGGCCCGACGAGGCGCTGGTCTTCAAGACCTATGAGTCGCAGAAGCAGGGCTATGCCCGCTGGACCGCGCACACGGCGTTTGACGACCCGACCACGCCGCCCGACGCAAGGCCGCGCGAAAGCATCGAAATCCGCACGCTCGCCTTTTTCTGATCCGGTTCGGCTTTCTCGCCGACTGTAGGGAGGGGAGCTTATCTCGTCCCGATCTGGGCGGGCTCGGGACCGCAGCCGATGCACTTGGCCAGGGTGAAGGTCACCTTACCGGTATCGTCGTCGGCTACGAACTTTACCGGCACGCCTCGTGCGTCGAGCCAGACCGTGTACTTGGTACTGCCGTCGATCTCGAACTTGACGGCCGAGACCGTCGCGCCATCGATTTTTACGGTCGTCTCCTGCCCGCTGCCGATGCGCACCTGCTCGAGCTTGCCCGAATCAGGACGCATCATCGTGTTGGAACTGAGAAAGTTGTTTGACCACGGATTGGCCGGATGAACCGACGCGGGAGCAGTAATCGTGCCCTGCGACGACGAGGTGATGACAAAACCGTTACCGCGCGCCTCTCCATTAACCTCGACCGGGCCATTTCCCTTGTCGGTCACACCATGAAACGAAACCAGCCGGTTGCCCAGCCAGCGCTCGGTACGCGCAGCATCCTCGCGGAACATCCGCACGCCCAGCATGCTCACCTCGAAATGCGCCCGAGTCTGGACGGTTGTACCGTCCCGGCTCGGCTCGATTGTGTTGCTGTAGGTGCCGATGTCGCCAAAGGTCGAGTGCGAAACCCGATAGATGAACTCAGCCGGGGTCTCCGCGACGGCGGTACCGGCGATCAGGGCGCCGGCGAAGACACCGACGGTCGCTGCCAGTCTCAGGGCGCGAACAACCAACGCCAGCGGCGTGACGCGCGCGTGTCGACCGCCCTTGGTCATGTCATTCCCCTCGCCAAGTGCCAAACTCTCCGCCCCAATCGGAGACGACACCGCAGGATACCGCTCGACCGTCTCCCGTTCAAAGGAAATATTGAGGCAGCTACGGCACCACGTGGTCACCGTTCTGATCCCTGTCAAGCGGAGATGTTACAACTGACCAGATTCCGGGTGGTAGAGAGCCAAAGAAAATCTTTCAGTGTCGTCCAGTTTCGGGCTGATATACTTTAAGTTTCTCGACTTCAGTTCATCACGTTCTCCCATCCTGCCGCGGATCATTCCTGGTGCATGCTTACAAATCCTCGGCGGGCTGGTTGCGGATGTTCCGGGCGATTTCTTTCTGTCGGTCGAACTCCTCCCGCAGACGTCGGATCTCCTCGGGCGACAAGCGCTCGATGTTGGAGTAGTCGAGCTTCCACGCGGGATTTTTGCTCCAGCGCAGTGGCGATTGAACCGTAGTGCGTGCCGCCGGTGCCGATTCAAGGAGGTGTAGGGCAAGCTCCAAGGTGAAGGCCTGGGATTGCACGTCCTGTGGACGACCCGCCGCGTTCCCCAGCGGGAAATCGCTGAACAGGAAGCGCGGCACACCGACAAATTCGACGATGTCCTTGGCGCACCCCATCACGACGGTGGCGATGCCGTTCTTCTCCAGATGCCGGGCGGCCAGACTCACGGTCTGGTGGCACACCGGTCAATTGGCGACGAGAACGGCAATGTCGGCGCGGTCGGCGCGGCAGCGTGTCAGGAGCTCGGGGCAGTCCTGTTCGAGTGTCTTGCGATGGCTGCGGTTCGTCGGTGCACCGTGAAAGCGGGGTGCCACCTCGCCGATCCGGGCCGCAGCGGCGCAGCGCCGCAGTTGCCGCAGCGGAAACCAGGTATTGCTGTCCTCGGCCGTGGTGTGCACGCGGTCGATGGCGAGATGGGAAATCCGCAGATCGGGATCGATGCTGCTGTCCCCCGAATAGACCGTGTAGAATTTGGCGGCGGCGTTGTAAGGCGCGGCGGGACCCTGATCGCCTTTGCCGGGCTGGTAGGGGGCCGCGGTGGTGATTAAGGCAACACGGCACTCGCCGAGCGGCTTTTTGAGCGGCTGGAAGGGCACCTCGGCGTAATGCGCCCACCGATAAGGCGTCGCATAGCCGAGCGCCAGATAGTAGTCGCGGATCCGCTGCATATAAGGGATCGGCGCATCCTCTTCGGGAGCGAACCCAAGGTCGTGCTCGGCTTGGCTCATCTCATCCCTCCTCTCCCCGCTGAGGCGCTCTCATCATCGTCGATGGGCGGCTTGCCCTGTGCGATGCGAAGGACGCAGTATCGTAGCATCTGCGACCCGAACGAGGGGAGGGACACGTATGCCCACCGCGGTCGAAGACAAGGATGCGATAAGGGAAGTGCTGGCGGAGTACTGCTTTCGCCTGGATGAAGGTCGGTTTGCCGAGATGGCGGCGCTGTTCACCGAAGACGGCACCTGGGACACGGCATTCGGCAAGGCGACCGGCCGAGCAGCGATCGCTGAATTGGCGAGCAGCCTGCGGACCCGTGCAGAGCAACCACGGCCACGCGCCGTACATCTGGTGACGAACATCGCGATTGCGCTCGACGACGCGCGCGCCCAGGTTCGCTCAAACTGGATGGTGATGCAGAACAGCCCGCAGGGACCGCGCATCGGCTCGGGTGGCGCGTACATCGACGAGATGGTCAGAAGAGACGGGCGGTGGCTGTTCCGCTACCGCAAGATCGACCGTTTCATCGTCCCTTGAGCTTTGCGGCCGCTGCGTTCCGGCGCCTCGGCGATGCTGCCGGAAATGACGGCTACAACTCGACCATGCCCATCCAGAACATCGTTTTGTCGCCGACATCGACGTCGTATTTGCGAACGAAGTCGAGTCTGCCGTCACCGGCGATCCGGAAGACAGCAAGGCTCGCCGGTATGGTGCGCACGCCTGTACCGTCCTTCACCAGGAGCGGCATGATGTGCGCGGCGACCAGCAGGCGACCGCTCGGATCGATGTGAAAAGTCCGGCAGTGAATGCCGCGCGTATCGACGTGCTGAATCAACCTCGGCTCGCCGGTCGCCTGGTCGATCGAATACACCGCGAAATTATTTTCGCCTCCGCCGAAGACCTGCTT
>JAFAHQ010000233.1 GCA_019237135.1 Alphaproteobacteria bacterium | reverse complement strand
TTCGAACCGCCGGCGAGGAGCTCGACGGGTTCTTCTGCCGCGAGCGCCCCGGCGATCTGGTCGCGCAATTCGGTCAGATCGGCAGGTACGAACCGCGTCATGTCGAGGCGAGCACGCCGCGGCGGATCTGGTCGCGCTCGATCGATTCGAAGAGGGCGCGGAAATTGCCCTCGCCGAATCCTTCATTGCCTTTGCGCTGGATGATCTCGAAGAAGATCGGGCCGATCACGGTCTCGGTAAAGATCTGCAGCAGCAGCCCTAGGCCGGCATCCGGCGCGCCGTCGATCAGAACCCGGTCTCGTTTCAACCGGACGAGATCTTCGCCATGCCCCGGCACGCGGGTATCGACGGCCTCGTAGTAAGTGTCAGGGACCGACATAAACGAGATCGCGCGGTCCTGCAGCGCCTCGACAGTCGGATAGATGTCCTTGGTGGCGAGCGCGATATGCTGGATACCCTCGCCGTGATACGCCTCGAGATATTCGGCGATTTGGGACTTGTCGTCGACGCTCTCGTTGATCGGGATGCGAATGCGCCCGTCCGGGCTGGTCATCGCCTTTGAGCGCAGCCCCGTCAGCTTGCCCTCGATGTCGAAGTAGCGCATTTCGCGGAAATTGAAGAGGCGCTCGTAGAATTCGGCCCACAGCTGCATGCGCCCGCGATGCACGTTGTGGGTCAGATGGTCGATGCCAGTGAGCCCGACACCCGGCGCCCCCATATCGGCCATCAGCGGTGTGAAGTCGACATCGTAGATCGTCCGCTCGCCGTAGCGATCGACGAGATAGATCAGGCTGCCGCCGATCCCTTCAATGGCCGGGATGTTGAGCTCCATCGGCCCGACCTTGCCGTGCACCGGCTTCGCACCCAGCGAGATTGCGCGCTCGTAGGCCTTGGCCGCGTCGGCGACGCGGAACGCGATCGCGCACACTGACGGCCCGTGCAGCCGGGCAAAAGCCTGGGCGAAGCTTTCGGGCTCGGCATTGAGGATGAAGTTGACGTCGCCCTGCTTGTACAGGGTCACGTTCTTCGAGCGGTGCCGAGCCGCCGCAACAAATCCCATCCGCTCGAACAGCGCGGCGAGCGCCTGCGGATCGGGGCCGGTGTATTCGACGAACTCGAACCCGTCGGTCCCCATCGGGTTTTCCCAAAGATCGCGCCGCGCCGATTGCATCGCACTCATCGGAACCTCCGACCCGGTCCGCCACTGTCGATGATGTGGTCGCCCCCGCGTCAATCACCAAGGAGAGCCGAGATCCGAGGCTTGTGTGGCGCTGCCTGACGTGCGACAGAGCGAAGAGGGGGACGGGGAGGAACAACGCGATGGCGGAAGCGGCATTTTCGGCAACGGAGACGGCACTCGAGAACCAGCGGATTGGTGCTTTGCAGATCGGCGTGGTCGCGATCTGCACCTCGATCCAGATGTGCGACGGTTACGACGTCGGTTCGATCGGCTGGGCGGTGCCGTCCCTGACGCATGCCTGGGACCTACCGCCTTCGGCCTTTTCCCTGGCGTTCCTGTGGTCCAATCTCGGTGTCATGGCGGGCGCCCTCGCCTCTGGGCCGATCGGTGACCGCGTCGGGCGCAAGCCCCTCCTGCTCGCCAGTGTGACGATCTTCGGCCTGGCCTCGCTGGCGAGCGCGTTCGCCGGCTCGCTTGGTGTGCTGAGCGTATTGCGCTTCTTCACCGGGCTCGGCATCGCCGGCGCGTTTTCCGGAACGACGGCGCTGACCGGCGACTACACCCCGCAGCGCCTGCGGGCGACGATGATCATGGTGACCTTCACCGGAGCACCGCTCGGCGGCTTTGTCGGCGGTTTGATCGTGGCGGCACTGCTGCGGCATTACACCTGGCCGGTTATCTTCATCCTGGGCGGCGCCTTTCCTCTGGCGCTGCTGTTGGTCATGGCGCTGTGGCTGCCGGAATCGCCACGCTTCCTCGCTCGCAAGGCGAACCTATCACCGCGTCAGCGGGCTCTGCTGGCGCGGCTCGACATTACCCGGACGCAGGCAGAGCCGCAGTCCGTCGATATTGCCGCAGAAAACCCTGTCAAAATGCTGTTCGGCCGGGGCTATGCGCTGCAGACCGTGCTGCTCTGGATCATTTTCTTTTGCAGCCTGCTCAACCTGTATCTGTTTGTCTTCTGGCTGCCCGAGGTTCTGCACCTGACTGGCATGACGCCGCCGCAGGCGGTCTTCGCCTCCAGTCTTATTCCGTTGGGCGGCATTTTCGCGGTCCTCTATCTCGGACTGCTGATTGACCGTTTTGGCCCCGAGCGGGCATTGGCGCTGCATTACGCGCTGGGCATTGTGTTTGTCGCCTTGGTCGCGCTTGTCGCCTTGCCCTATGTCGCGCTGCTGGCGGTGATCT
>JAFAHQ010000215.1 GCA_019237135.1 Alphaproteobacteria bacterium | reverse complement strand
TTAAAGAAACGGCCCCCTTGATTGCTAGCGCTCGCTATAACCTTGCTGTCGGCTTCCGGGCGGACGTCGCCGTTTCGATAAGCGCGCTACGAGGTGAGCGAGATGCCGGGCGACTCTCACTCGGCTTCGCTGTGGCCTTCGCGATCGCCCGAACTTCGATACCCGAGCGAGACCGGGGTCGCGCGCGGCGGACTGGCGGTTTAGGCCGCCGACCCGCACCCAACGCTACCCAGCCGTCGGCCGTCGAGGGGGATCATCGCCACTCCGCACCGTCGAGGCTGATAACGCGCCTTCGACCATTCCCCTTACTGGCTGCTAAACAGGTTCTGCGGAATGTTTGCAGCAGAGAAGAGATAGTCGCGCGAGGCCTCGAGTTGCTTGCGCAGATGCGGCAGGTCGACTTCGAGCAGCTGTCCCTTCCACTTGCGCACCTTGCCGGCGACGATCACGGTCTCGACATTGGTGCGGTCCATCAGCGACACCACTGCCCCCGGCACTTGATTGAGCGGCGCCACGTTGATCCTGGTGGCGTCAAGAATGATGATATCGGCCTCTTTGCCCGGCGTCAGCGAGCCGGTCTTACCGTCGAGCCGAAGGGCCTTCGCGCCGTTCATCGTACCAAAACGCAGCACGTCCCGCGTCGTCAGCGGGGCGATCGTGCCGGCCGGCGGCGTCGGCCACCAGATGCCATTCGGCACATCGGCAATTCCGTCTGTCGGAGCCCCTGGAAGTCCCCAATCGACCGGGTCTGGTGGCGAGCCCTGAAGGAGGATCATCTCGTTCAAGACCACACGCTGGAGGTTCATGCATGACCGCATTTGGGTGAAAAAATCGGCGGTCAACGTGCATTCGACATCGACGCTCAACGACGGCTCCATTCCGAGACTCTGCATCTTGAGGATCGGCGGCATGCCGTGCCGCATATTCATTTCGATCGGGAAGGCGATCGAGACCTGCGCACCCTTGTCGTGCACCGCCTGCCATCCAAGGTCGGACATCCCGGTCATATGGATGAATAGGTTGTCGGGCCCGATCCCGATGTTGCTATTGACCCCGCCTTGGCCCATGGCGAGCTGGTTCAGAATCTGACGTATCTGGAACGGCGAGAGGATGTGCGCCGCAATCTGCAGACCGAGCTGGCGCCCAATAGTCCAGGACTGCGTGTAGATGGGCGCCCCAAGGTAGACCTCGCCGCCCATGATCATCGTGACGAGCTGGTCGGTCGAGGTGAAGTACTGGTTATAGATGCGGAATGCATCCTGGGGATAGGCATAGTTGGGCGGGTTGCTGCCCGGAAGGCCCGCGCCCTCGAAATAGCCGAATGCGGCGCGGCGCCCCGTGTCGAACAGGGCCTGGATGGCGGCGTCGGAGTGCTCGGGCGTGTGGTGAATCTGCGAGACGTCGTGCACGGTGGTCACGCCGTCGTCGAGCTGGCTGAGCCCGCCGAACAGCTCGTTGATGTAAACGTCCTGCGGCCGGTACACGGGGGCGAAGGTGAGGAGAATGTATTCGTAATAAGTCGTGGTCCCGGCCGCCGTCCCCGACATGTCGTTGATCAGGACCCCGTCGGCGAGAAAACTGCGCAGCGCCGTCTCGAACTGGTGATGGTGCGTATCGATGAAGCCGGGCATGACGATGCGGCCGGTGGCGTCGATCACTGCGGCGCCGCCCGCCTGCAGGTTCGGTCCGACGGCACGGATCTTCTTGCCCTCGACTAGCACGTCGGCCTGGGCGAAATCTCCGACGTTCGGATCCAACGACATCACCGAGCCGCCGCGAATAACGTAGCGCCGACCTGGCACGCCGCTGTCCATGGGCGGGTCGTCCGCCGCGGCGGGACGCGCCGCGAACAGATTGAGGCCCGCAGCGGCGACCCCGGTCGCCATCGCACCCTTCAGAAAATTGCGCCGCGAGCCGAAATGGTTCTGAGGCACTCCTTCATCGCACAGTTTGCACATGCTGGCATTTCCTCACACTAGAACAGAATCGTTCACTCTCGCCGCACGCTGCGAAGCAAGAGGCCAGGAGCCCGCTCTTTTGGGTGATTTCCCCGTTGACTAATAAAGCGGCAGCACTAAGGCACTTGTCAATGAAAAGTTACAGTCAGTATCGGATTCCTGCAGAAGGGTAGCCGAGCCCGATGTGACCCGTCGAAGAGGGTCGCGATCCCGCGGACTAACCAGTGTCGCGGCGAAGGAAGGTCCGAGACGAGCGCAAGGACGGCGGAGTGCCAGCAGCCTTTACGGCCAGCACCGTGCGAACATCAATGTCCGGGCGAGATCGGAGTAGTGCGCGGGCGGCGGACGAGTGGCATCACAAAAAGGGCCGCTACGAAGACTGCACCGATCAGCATCAGCGCATCGTTGTAGGTCATGACCAGTGCTTCGCGCTGCACCAGATTGGCGAGCAACTTGACGGCCGCGTGGCCGGGGTCGCCATGAACCGACGGATCGAGGCGGTTCACCTGCATGTCTAAATAATGCTGAACCGCTGGGCGCGCCGGGTTGATATCTTCGATCAGCCGGTTCCAGTGAAAATGGAGCCGGTTGTTCATCAACGTGCCGATGGTCGCCAGCCCTATGGCGCCGCCCAGATCGCGTGTAAGATTGTAAAGCCCGGCGGCGTTCTTCATCTTGTCTTGCGGCACGTTGCTCAGCGCGATCAGATTGGCCGGCAGATAGCAGCAGATCAGTCCGAGGCCGCGGACCGCCTGCGGCACGAGGAGCTCCCAGAAGCTGCTCTGATTGGTCAGCGTGGCGGTCAGGTACATCGAGACCGCGAACAGTCCGATGCCGATGCTCAGCATCAGCCGTAGATCCATCTTGCGGGCGAGAAGTGAACTGAGCGGCGACATCGCCATCGTGACCAGGCCGACGACGATGACCGTCAGGCCGATCTGCAGCGCACTGTAGCCGCGGACTTGGGCCAAAAACAGCGGCACCAGATAGGTTGTACCGTACATCCCGATGCCGATGATAAATGTGAAGAAGGTGCCGAGCGCGAAGTTGCGGTTCAAGAACGCGCGCACATCGACGATCGGCTGATGGTAGGTCAGTACCCGCCAGAAAAAGAACCCCGAAGCGATAGCCGATACAACGACGGCGGCGCGGATCGTCTCGTCGGCCAGCCAGTCCCAGCGCGGGCCTTCCTGCAGGGCGTATTGCAGGCAGCCGAGAAACAGCGCCATCAGCGCCAGCCCGCGGAGATCGAAATGGCGGAGCAGCGACAGCTCGGGCTTGTCGATGTCGATGGCCAGCCACACGGTGACGGCGACGACGATGCCGGGCACGATGTTGACGAGAAACAACCAGTGCCAGGAAAAGGTGTCGGTCAAATAGCCGCCGAGCGTCGGGCCCAAGGTCGACGACATGCTCAGGATCACCGAGATGATCGCGATCAGGGTCGCGAGCTGCCGCCCGCGGAACTTGGCATAGATGACCGGCCACACCAGCGGCATCATGGCGCCGCCGCTGAAACCCTGCATCGCGCGAAAGACGATCATCTGGCCGAGGCTGGAGGCGGTGGCGCACAGCACGCTCGCCCCAGTGAAGCCGAGCGTGGCGGTCGCGAACAGCACGCGGGTCGACAGCAGCCGCGACATCATTCCCGAAAGCGGTACCATCACGACATCGGCAATCAGATAGGAGGTCTGGACCCAGGCGATCTCGTCGGGGCCGGCCGACAGGCCGCCCTGGATCTGGGTCAGCGAGCTGGTGACGATCTGCACGTCCATGATCGCCATGAACAGCCCAGTCCCCATCGCCAGCACGCCGAACCAGTCGCGCAAGGTGGGCACCGGCACGCGCGCGCTGGCGACGCCCACGGTCGTCGGCGGGAGCTCTGCCGGTTTGGGGCGCGCCGTGATCGCGGCACGCCGCGCGATCCGCGCCCGCCGCAGCGGCGAGCCCAATGTCCAGGTCATTGTGTGGCGGGGCTCGGTGACTTGGCCTGGGCGGCGCCGACGAGCCCGTCGCCGTCTCCGTTGTCCCTGGTATCGAC
>JAFAHQ010000198.1 GCA_019237135.1 Alphaproteobacteria bacterium | reverse complement strand
GGCCACCGATTGGCACGGTCATGGCCATGCCTTGCAGCACGCTACCCGTCACTACCCCCCGGCGCATCGCCACATTGTTGAGGGCAAAGGTAAACGCGCCGAGGGCGGCGTAAAGGACACCGAGCAAGAGATTTTCCCCCTCAAAGCCCTATTGGTTTGCCGGCCTGTCTACATCATGTCGTCGTCATACCGTCATGCCGGCGGCAGCACCGCCTGCGTGTACCGCGTTGACGTGGCGAGGCTGACCGTCCTGCTTGAAGGGCCGATTTTGAGCGGATCCACGCGGCGATATCGGATCGAACTGCAGCGTTCACCCAGGCTGCGACGATAGAATACGGCGACCCGCATCGAGCAGCATATCGCTGACCCACGCCCCGTGCATCACGTCCGCTTGCATCGTGCGCCCGGCCTGTCGGATGCGACGGGTGATTTCCTGCATTGTCTTGACAACTTCCGGATGGCCGGGCTGGCCGGGATAGCCGAGACTCTGGGCAAAATCGTTCGGGCCAATGCTGTAGAGGTCGACGCCCGGGACCGAGAGAATGGCGTCGAGATTGTCGAGCACGGCGACATCTTCCAGCAAAGCGCATACCAGCATCTGTTCGTTTGCCTCACGGCAGTACGCCGCCTTGTCTGCAATCCCGGCATTGTAGTCGGTGCCCCGGTTTGCCCCGAATGAGCGCTCACCGAGCGGACCGAAGTAGCACGCCCGCACGAGCTGGCGGGCGTCCGCCTCGGTGGCGATATGCGGGCCCAATATGCCCATGATCCCACGATCGAGATAGCGCAGGATGGTCGATGAGCCGATGTCCGGGACCCGGGCGATCGTCGTCACGTTGTGGCGTTCGGCGGTCCGGCACAGGTCCTCGAGCTGGTCCAGGCCGAACGGCCCGTGCTCGCCATCGATGAAGACGAAATCGAAGTCGAGCTTCCCCAGAATGTCGATCACCCATGGGGATGGGAAGGAAAGGTTGTAGCCGTAAGCCTTACGTCCGGCGCGCATGGCGGCTTTGATTCGGTTGGATTGCTTCATCGTAGGTCCTCATCTGCGCGGCGACCCTGATCCGATCGTCCCATCTCGTCGGTGTCGGGCCCGCGCCCCGGAGCATACTCCGCCATATCGGCGTGGGTTCCACGGTTTCCATGGGTTCCACCCTTCCGCCGGCTTCCACGGCCGGCCGGCTTTCCACAGCGCTGTCAAGTTCGGCGGTTTCGGCATCGCGGCGGGGCATATGGGCGGTTTCGACCGGCGGTAGCGCGACCGCGCCCGGTTTCCTTAACGCCTTTTGAACTTCTTCTCGGCAGGCTGTGCATCGTGCAACCCCAAGAGCATCCGATGCGCGCGTTCTTCCCCAAGCTGATCAATGATGAATCCGGAGTTACGGCGGTCGAATATGGACTGATTGCCGCCCTCATCGCGATCGCCGCCGTCACCATCATGGGAACAACCGGCACCAATCTCAGCAGCACCTTCGGCAAGGTGGCCGGCAAGCTGTAACGTTCGGTGGGCCGATCGGGAGCCGAAATGTTGGATTTGCCCACCCGGCAGCCGGCCGGCTATCGCCTGAAAACACGGCTCCATTTCATCATTGCCTTTCTCGGACTGCTCCTGATGGTTGGAGCCGCGCTCGCATTGGTCGCAATGGAAATGGCCGCGCGCGACGATGCCGCACTCGACCGCGCGGCGCGCGGCACGATCCATCTCGAGCGCGTCAATGGCCTCGTCTATGCCGTCGTCATGGAATCGCGCGGCATCTACATGTCCGCCGATTGGCACGCAGCCGAACCGTTCGCCAAAAACCTCGTGCGCCAGCTGGGCGAGCTTCAGGAGGTGGCGCAGGCATGGAAGGCCGACGCCATCGGCTCGCAACAATCCAACATCGACGAACTGGCAGCGCGGATCGACCAGTTCGTGCGCTTCCGGACCGAGCTCGTGCGCCTCGGCAGGGAAGAGAGCACCGCGGCCGCCCGAGTGTTCGGAGACAATGACGCGAACCGCTCGGTCAGGACCGCGCTGAACGAGAGCCTGCATGCGGTTGCCCATGCTTATGAGCTGGAGATAGGCCGAGCCCGCAGCCAGGTCGAGGCCGACCAACGCAATCTGCTGGCGATCCTGCTGACACTGGCGGTCCTCGGTGCGCTCGGGCTGTGCGGCGGCCTGATATTCATCAAGACTGGGTTGCTGCGCCCCGTGCTGCGAATGAAGGATGCGATGCTGCGCCTGGCGCAAGGTGACCTCGATCTCGAGCTCGCCGGCTCGCCGCGCGCCGCCGAGATCGCCGAGATGGTGCAGGCGGTGGCGGTGTTTCAGACGAATTTGGTGGAGCGCCACAAGCTCAATCGTGAGACGCGGTTGCTTGCGGATCTCAACGAATGGCTTCAGTCCTGCAACTCGTTAGGCGAGCTTTATCAGATGGTCGCCGAGTTCCTCGGCCGGTTGCTACCGGCCTGCGGCGGCAGCCTCTACATTTACGCCAATTCGCGGGACATGCTGGAGAGTGCGCGAGCCTGGAACGGCGCCAACATGACCGCGGGCATGCATCCCGAGGATTGCTGGGGCCTGCGGCGCGGACGGCCATATACCTATGGCGAAAACGAGATCGGCTTTCTGTGCGCGCATGTCGACCGTTCGGTGTCGCGCGAATATTGCTGCATTCCGATACTGGCGCATGGCGAGACGATCGGGCTGCTCCATCTCGAATTCGGGCGCGAAGATGGGTCAAACGGCGCACAGCGCGGCAAGGAGGTGATCGCCGAGCAGCGCCGATTGGGTCTTATCTGCGCAGAGCAGATCAGCCTGGCGATCGCCAATGTCAAACTGCGCGACGAGTTGCGCGATCAGTCGATACGCGATGCGCTGACTGGCCTTTACAATAGACGGTACATGATGGAAACCTGCAGTCGCGAATTTTCGCGAGCCGCACGGGCCGGTCAACAGGTCAGCGTTCTGTCGCTCGATATCGATCATTTCAAGAAGTACAACGACAATCATGGCCATGACGCGGGCGACATTGTGCTGCGCGCAGTCGGCAGTTGCCTGGAGAGCCTGTTCCGCAACGAGGACGTGCCTTGCCGGTTCGGCGGCGAGGAGTTCGTCGTCCTGCTGCCGGGGGCGGACGCCGCCGACGCGGCGCGCCGGGCCGAACAGCTGCGCAGCCGAGTAGAGGCCCTCGTCGTGCGCTATCTGGAAAAGAGCCTGCCGACGATCACCGTGTCGATCGGCGTCGCCGGATTCCCGGAAAACGGCGACTACCCGGAAGCGGTGCTGAAAGCCGCCGACGAGGCGCTCTACCGGGCGAAGGAAGGGGGGCGCAACCGGGTCGAGTTGTCGCGCGCGCCGACCGCCGATCCCGAGACCCCGACGGCGCATCCGGTGGCGATGCGCCGGGCACTGGCGGCCAGCTTCTATGCCCCCGCCGAAGAGCCGCAGGATTCCCCAGCACCGCTGCGCGAGACGGCCGCCCAAGGCGTAGCAGCGGATTGACTCGAGTAGCCGGCCGGCTGACATCGACCGGTTGGTTCGGCCAATCGATCAATGGAAATGCAGCATGGCGCGGGTAATTCAGGCGTCCGAGGCCAAGACCCACCTCCCTCAGCTGCTCGACGAGGTCGAGCGCGGCGAAACCATCATCATCACCCGACATGGCCGGGCCATCGCTCGCATCCTCCCCGAGGCGCATCGGCGGCAGCAGGAGATCGATGAGGCAATTGCCGATATCAAAGAACTCGGTAAGGAAAGTGGGAAAGCGACGGTCGAGGAAATCCTCTCGCTCATCCGTGAGGGCCGCAAATATTAATGACCTTTCAGGCGGCTCGCCAGGACGTAGGCTTTTGACTCAGGCTCTGTCGGCTACCGACCCGCGGAGGATATTCCGCCCTATGGGCGAGGGTTCCATAAGCGTATAGTGGGGCTGGTGAGGGTCACTTAGACGCGGGGTTGTGAGGGCGCTCACCACCGGCAGGAGGGGCGAACCATGGCGAATTACCGGGTCATATCATCGGACAATCACGTGTTTGAGCCACCGGACCTGTGGACGAGCAGAGCCAAGCCGGCGTTCAAGGACCGGGTCCC
>JAFAHQ010000005.1 GCA_019237135.1 Alphaproteobacteria bacterium | reverse complement strand
TGTCGCGCGAGCGGTCGCCCGTCGGGCAAAGGCCTTTGGCCTGCATGTCATCGCCTATGACCCGTTCATCGAAGAGCTGGTGGCGATTGAACACGGGGTCGAGCCGGTCAGCCTCCCCGAATTATTGCAGCGCGCCGACATCATCTCAATGCACGCGCCGGCGACCGAAAGCGCCAACCGGCTGATCCGGGAGGAACACTTCCGCCAGATGAAGAAGACGGCAATCTACATCAGTACCGGGCGCGGCCCGACGACCGACGAAGCCGCGCTAATCAAGGCGCTCGACGAAGGAATGATCACCGCTGCCGGGCTCGACGTGCTCGAACAGGAGCCGCCGGGCGACAATAACCCGCTGCTACGGATGGACAACGTGATCCTGACCGCGCACGTCGCCTCGGCCTCGTCCCGGTTCGACCCGGCGCGGCGCCGGCGCGTCGGTCAGGAATTATCACTCGTGCTGAGCGGCAAATGGCCGATGTCCTGTGTCAACCCTTCGGTATTGGCCAAGACAGATCTCAAGCGCTGGCAGCCCGTGTCTATGGAGCGCGGTCCGAACTCCTAATTCTGACCCGGGACGCGGATGTTATCGGCAGAAGGTTGTTCATTACCGGCGGGGGATTGGCAGCGATGGCAGCGAATTGGGACCCGGAGATCGTGCGCTATCCGGATCAGAGGATAAAAACCCTCGACCCGCGCTTTCAACCGCTGGTGCTCGGCAATGCTGCAATTGAGCGGATCGCCACCGGTTGCCGCTTCAACGAAGGACCGGTGTGGTTTGGCGACTTTCGCTGTTTGATCTGGAGCGACATCCCGAACGACCGGATGATGAAGTGGGAGGAAGAGATCGGAGCGGTCAGCGTCTTCCGCAAGCCCTCGCACTATGCGAACGGCAACACCCGCGACCGCCAAGGGCGGCTCGTAACCTGCGAGATGGACACGCAGCGGCTGACCCGCACCGAGCATGATGGCACGGTCACGGTGCTCGCCGACTCCTTCGACGGCAAAAAGCTGACCGGCCCCAATGACGTCGTCGTCAAGTCCGACGGCTCGATCTGGTTCAGCGACAACGGCGCGGGGATTCGCGGCAATTACCTCGGCCACAAGGCGACCCCGGAGTTGGCGTACCGCGTCTATCGGCTCGACCCGGCGACCAGCCAGCTGACGATCGCGGTCGGCGACATGAAGCGGCCCAACGGGCTCGCCTTCTCGCCTGACGAGAAACTGCTCTACGTCATCGACACGCCCGGTCCGGGTCAGCGCACGATTCAGCTCTACGATGTCGTCGACAACGGCACCAAGACCGCCAACCGGCGCGAGTTCAATAGCGCCGAGCCGGGCGGCTCAGACGGTATGCGGGTGGATGTCCAGGGTAATTCGTGGTGCGCATGGTCCGGCGGCGAGGCGGAAGACGGGGTCGCGGTGTTTGCCCCTGACGGCAAGATGATCGGCCGCATCATGCTGCCCGAGCGCTGCGCCAATGTGTGTTTTGGCGGGGTCAAGCGCAACCGCCTCTTCATGGCCGCGAGCCAATCGATTTATTCGGTATTCGTCGAAACCCAGGGCGCCATCGGCGGCTAGAAAATCCCTCGCCCCGCTTGCGAGGCGAGGGTTTTTGGTCAGTACGGGGTGCTGCCGCCGCCTGGCCGAGGAGCGTCGCGCATTTCGGCGACCGCCGCCTGTCCGCCCATCGTCATGAAGCGGTTGTCGCCGCCGACGGTGACGAAGGTAAAGCCCATCTCGATCATCTTCTTGGCATAAGCGGGCGCACCGCAATGGATGCCGGGCTGGACTTTGTGCCGCTTGCAGCCGTCGAGCACCTTCTTGAGCGCCGCCATCATCCACTCATCGGGCTTGTCGCCGCCCGGCGCGTAACCGAGCGAAATCGACAGATCCGAGGGGCCGATATAAATCGCGTCGAGACCCGATGTCGACAGGATCGCGTCCAGATTGTCAAGCGCCTCCTGCGTCTCGATCATGCCAAAGGCGACGACGACCTCGTTCGCCTTGGCGTGGTAATCGGGGCCGCCATAGAGTGCCGCACGGATCGGCCCCGAACTGCGGTAGCCGAGCGGCGCGTAGCGCATCGAGCCGACGAATTTCTCGGCCTCGGCGCGGTTGTTGATCATCGGGCAGACGATGCCGTAGGCGCCGGCATCGAGCGCCTTCTGGATGTACGCCGGGTCGTTCCACGGCACCCGCACCATCGGCGTTACATCGGTGGTCGAGATGCCCTGCAGCATCGTCACCATCATCTGGTAGTCGATCATCCCGTGCTGCATGTCGATGACCAGCGAGTCCCAACCCATGCTCGCCATCACTTCGGCCGAGAAGCTGCTCGGAATGCCGCACCAGCTGTTGATGACGGCCTTGCCGGCTGCCCAATTGTCCCGCACTCGGTTTGCCCGCATGACCCGCTCCATCGTGGCTCGCAACTACTTTGTCGATCCCGCCAGCTAAGCCGGCGGCTGTCAAGCGCTAGCGGCGCCGGTCAGTCCAGCACTTCCTTGTTGACGACGTTGTCGCGGATCGGCTTGCCGTCGAGCACGGAGAGGATGTTCTGTACGGCGGCGACGCCCATCCGGTCGACTGCCTCCCGCGTGACCCCGGCGACATGCGGTGCCGCGATGAAGTTCGGCAGGGTCAGGAGGGGGTTGTCCGTCGGGGTCGGCTCCTGGTCGAAGACGTCGAGTGCCGCGCCAGCGATGCGGTTCGCCTTCAGCACGTCATAGAGCGCCTTCTCGTCGATGATGCCGCCGCGGGCGGTGTTGACGATGAAAGCCGTCCGCTTCATATGCGCCAGCCGCGCCGCGTTGAACAGGCCGGTCGTCTCCGGCGTCTTCGGGCAATGGATCGTGATAAAGTCGGCCTGTGCGACTGCGGCATCGAGATCCTGCACAGGCTCGTAGCCCATGCCGTGGATTGTCGCGGAATAAGTATACGGGTCGTAGACCAGAACGTTCATCTCCATCGCCGCGTAGCGCTTGGCGGCGCGCGTGCCGATCTTGCCAAAGCCGATGATCAGCACGGTCTTGCCGTAGAGATCGACCGGCATCTCCTTGTAGCGGTCATGCCAGCGGCCTTCCTTGACCAGCGCGTCCATCGCGGCGCCCCGGCGCGCCAGCGACATGATCAAATAGAGCCCAGCCTCGGCGACGGTCACCGAATTGGCGGTGCCGCCGATCATCAACGGGATCTTGCGGCGGGTCAGCGCCGGGACGTCCACGGCATCGTAGCCCACACCGATGCGCGAGACGACCTCGAGCTCGGGTGCGGCGTTGAGCTCGGGGTCGCTGAACGGCTGCACGCCGAGGGCCACCCCGGCGATATCTTCCAACAGTCGATGCAGCTCGGCCTTTGGCACGGTGGGCACGAAGGAGACCCCCTCGACATCGTCACGCGCCTCGACGAGCGCCCATCCGGCCCGCGCCATCGTCGTCGGCAGCAGCAATTTCTTCCTGTTGGTTCCCGTGCTCATCGCCATGGGTCGGTCCCTCTTGCGTTGTTATGTCCGAACCTATCGCGTTGAAACACACCTTGCCACCCCGGCCGTGTTAGCCTTGCCGGAGCGATCAGCGCCAGCGCGGGAGGATAGATCGATGCCGACCGAATTCGTGATGTTGCCGCCGCAAAGCGACAAGACGCGCGAGTGGAGTGCCCACCTCGCCGCCGCACTACCCGAGATGAAGGTCATCGTTCCCGAAAACCACACGCACGCCGCCCAGGTGATCGCCAACGCCGAGGCGGCCTTCGGCACGATCCCGCCCGACCTGTTGCGTGAAGCCAGGCGGCTGCGCTGGCTGCAGGCGCCGCAGGCCGCACCTCCCGCCGGCTACTACTACCCCGAGCTCGTCGCCCACCGGGTCGAAATCACCAATTTCCGCGAGATATACAGCGATCACATCGCCGCGCATGTGATGGCCTTCGTGCTCGCCTTTGCCCGCGGGCTGCAGCACTACATCCCGCAACAGCTCAGGCGCGAATGGAAGAAATTGCCGCAGAACACAGGGGTCGTGCATCTGCCCGAAGCGACGGCGCTCGTCGTCGGCGTCGGCGGGATCGGCAGCGAAATCGCCCGGCTCGCCGCCGCTTTCGGGATGCGGGTCATCGGCGTCGACGAGCGCCGGCGCGACGCGCCGCCCGGAGTCGCCGAATTGCACCGCGGTGACGAGCTCGACGCGCTGTTGCCGCAGGCGGATTTTGTGATCCTGACCGTGCCGCACACCCCGGAGACCGAGGGCTTTATGAACCGCGCGCGGTTCCAGGAGATGAAGAGGACCGCCTTCTTCATCAACATCGGCCGCGGCCTTACGACACGGCTCGACGACCTCGCCACCGCACTCGAGGCCGGCGAGATCGCCGGTGCCGGTCTCGACGTCTTCGAGCAGGAACCGCTGCCCCCCGGCCATCCGTTATGGACGATGCCGGGGGTGCTGATCACACCGCATACCGCGGGATACGGCCCTTATCTCGACGACCGGCGCTACGAGATCATTCTCGACAATTGCCGGCGATTCCTTGCCGGCCGCCCGTTGCGCAATCTTGTCGACAAGGCCCGCTGGTTCTGATCGGGTCTCCCTCAGAGCAGGGAGAAAAATTGTTTCGACCCTGGAAATCGATCCCTCCAACGCCAAAAACATTCCTTGTATCAAAGCCTTGCGAATTTGGCCTTGGCCGCTCTCAGGGAGACTTCTGAGGGAGACCGGCAAACCTCTGAGGGAAGGAGCAGGGAGACGGAAACCGGACATGGATGCATCGCCGAGTTAGCATGATCGCACTGAGAAAACATCATAACATTATTTTATCGAATTAGCAATAT
>JAFAHQ010000406.1 GCA_019237135.1 Alphaproteobacteria bacterium | reverse complement strand
TGGATGAAGTCGAAGGACGCGTCCGATGAGCTGGCCCGCGCCGTGGCCGTCAATGCGCTCGTGATCGGCCAGGTCTTCTATCTGCTCAACAGCCGTTACAAGCTGGACTCGTCCCTGTCGCTCAAGGCCCATCTCGGCAACAAATATCTGGCGATGGGCATCGGCGCGGTCGTCGTCTTACAGCTCCTATTTACCTATGCGCTGCCATTTCAAGAGCTCTTCGAGACCGAGGCGATCCCACTCTGGATCTGGCCGTGGTTATTTCTCGGCGGGCTGGTGTTCTTCCTCTTCGTCGAGGCGGAGAAGCTGGTCATCCGGATCTCGCGTCCGGCGCCTCTCGCTCCGGTGTTGGCCGAATTGGCTGCTTGAGCCGTTTGTCGCCGCCACCCGTCCAGGCCCTTGCTGTTCGGATTGCTTCTCTTGCAGAGACGACATTGCGGCCGTCCGTCCAATGATGCCAGGCTTGCCGGAAATCGCCGTGCGCTGCCGCCCGCACGCCATCGCTCATTGCTACGCCGACATGCTGCATGACAGAATCGTCGCGATAGCAATCGATCATGCAAGCGGTGCAGCCGTCACGCACGCGCTGAGTTCCATCGAAGTCTCGGATGTCGCAGAGCGGCCGGTCCCAATTGTGGCAGCGCCAAAGTTGCAGGTGCCAATCCAAATAAAAGGATTTCCATCCCGCGAGACATCCGAAGATCTCCGGCTCGCCATGCAGGTGCCGCTGCATGTCTTCGATCGACGCGACCGGGTTCAGGACCGGAAACTCCCTGCTCAATGTCTTGACCGCCTCAAAGGCGGTGTGCAGCTCCTCGGGTGCGAAGTCGACGAGCGGCGACTCGGCGCAGGCGAGATAGGACGACGGCAGGGTTCGCAGGGGGTAGGAAAATGTCACCGCACCAAAGCCGAGATCCTGCAGAAACGCCGGCAGAGCCGGGTAGTCGACGAGCCGGCTCATCGTGACCGACGCGCTGCTCGGGATTTGACGCCGCTTCAATGCGGCGTTGGCGCGGCGGATGCGCGCGCTAAGCCCCGGTAGGCCCCGGTTCGCATCGTGCACCGTGCGCGATGCGGCGTCGATCGAGATATAGACCGTTGCGAGGCCTGCATCCGCCAAAAGGGCGACCCGCTTTGGCGTCATCAACGCACCGTTTGTGACCAAGGTCGGGACCATGCCGATTTGCGACGCATGGGCGACCATCGCTGTGAAATCCCGGTGGACGAGCGGCTCACCGCCGGTGAAATGCAGAAATCGAACGCCGTTGCGCTTCAGGATGTCCGAAGCACGCTTTGCCTCGCTGAGGGTGACGGAGTGCCGCGATGCGGCGGGCAGCTGGTCGCGGGCAAAGCTGCAGAAACCGCAGCGCGCGTTGCAGGCGCTGGTGATGGCAAAATGGCATAGGCCGGGACCGCCATTCCAGACGGATTGCAGCGCCATCTTCCAGATCGAAGGGAGCTTGGGCGTCCCCCGCTTCATGTTACCCCCTCCCATCTCGTCGCCGCCCTATGTTCGCGGCGAAACCGACCAGTGTCAAATAGGTTGCCTCGGAACCAATCGGGGGTAAGGGAGGTATGGAATGCCACTAAGATTGGGACACTCCAGCACCGGTTTCGAGGTTCTGGGCTCATCCCCGGCGCTGCCCACACTGTTAGGCTGCAGCGCGACATGATCAGCCCAGGAGTGCGAGGGTTATGATCATGACAGAAGCCTGAGATTAGCGTGCGCCCGTGACCAAAGACCATCCTGGTTTTCGCGGCGCGGTTCGGTCAAGCTGACACTCCAGCCCGCTCCGATCGATAAAAGGGAGAGCGAACATGTTCCAAGGCGGTTTCACTTTCACCAACTTCCTCGTCGACGTCTTTTCGATATTCATATTCGTGCTGTGGTTCTGGTTGCTGATTACGATCTTCGGCGACCTGTTCCGCCGACACGATATATCCGGCTGGGCAAAGGCGATTTGGGTGATCGTGCTGATCGTGTTCTCGTATTTGGGGATATTCATATACTTGATCACGCAACACCGCGGGATGGCCGAGCGGCAGCAACAGCGGGCTCAGCAGGCTCGCGACGAGCTTCGCCAGGTGGTCGGCTTCAGCGCGGCCGACGAGATCGAGAAGCTCGAACGGCTGAAAAACTCAAACACGATCTCCAACGAGGAGTATCAGCGCCTCCGCGCGCGGGTCGTGCAGTGAGATTCTGGTGGCCTATGATGAGACGCCGAAAAAAGGCAAAACAGAGAGGCATTGCATTCTCTCGCCGCCGCGGCAGCCGATCGTTCAGCGACGCTGTTGTCCGGCTGCGAAGCCCTGTTGGAAGGCTCTGTCCTGGGCCTGCCGGGACTGATCGAAGAGAAGCCCGCCGAGCAGGCCGGCACCCGCCCCGGCGGCCGCACCGAGCCCGGCATTTCCGCCGATCGCGCCAATTACCGCGCCACCGCCCGCGCCGATGGCCGTGCCGGTCAGCGCGCGCTGCTGGGTCGGCGTCATATCGGCGCAACCCGTGAGCGGCAGAGCGACGGCCGCGATCGCGAGTAACTTGTTCATGGCATTCCCCAGAGCGGTTGATCAGCGAGATTGCGGACAGGGATAACGTTCGCTCAGAAACCTGAACAGCCCGTCGGTGGAAGAGGTCGACACGCGATCCGGCGATGCGCGTGCCCATTTCACGAACTCGCTGAGCGCTTCGTTACGCGACGGCGGAGGATTAGGCATGCAGAACAACCTCGGTCCGCGGAATGCAGCTTGGTTTTGCATTTCGACCGAGACTGCACCCTGCGCAAAACCCTCGCAGAAATTGACGGCAGCTGTGCCGATCGCGTTGTCGGGCGTCGCAGAGCAGAGCTCGACCAGATCACCTGTCGTCCCCGCGGCGAAATTCGCTTCCGTGGCGGCGTGCGCCGCGCAAGGTGCGAGCAACACCAGCGTTGCAGCAACGGTGCATCCTTTCAATTTCATGATTGCCCTTCTCCTCAGACGGTAGCGATTCAGAACGCGCCGAACGTCGAACCGAGCGCGATTACCGCGGCGAGAGCGATGACCGGGCCGACGATGGCGGCCATGACAATATCGAAATAGCTCTCGCGATGGGTAGAGCCGCAAACAGCGAGCAAAGTCACGACGGCACCATTCTGCGGCAAGCTGTCGAGCGTGCCGGCACTCAGCACGGCTATACGATGCATTAGCGACGGATCGATGCCGTGCTCGGCGGCAAGGCGTAGGTAGGTGCCGCCGAGCGCATCGAGAGCAATTGTCAGACCGCCCGACGCCGAGCCAGTGAGGGCCGCAAGCACGTTCGTTGAGACAGCCAGCGAGACGAGCGGTCCGCCCTCGATTGACAATACCCAATTGCGCACGATGCCGAACGCCGGCACGGCGGCGACAACCGCGCCAAAGCCGACGAGGCTGGCGACGCTGAGCACCGGCAGCACCGACGCGTTGGCGCCCGAATCCATGGTCTCTCGCAAACCCGGCAAGCGCCGCCGGTTGACGGCGATGACAGCCACGATCGCGGCCAATAGCGCGGTCACCACCGCCCACACACCGGCGACGGCAGAGAGCGAGGTTGCGCCAAACCGCTCCTCGGCAAGGAAAGAAACGTCAAGGCGCGGCAAGACAACTAGCGACATCAGCACATTGACCGCCACTACCACGAGGAGCGGCAATGCCGCCAGGACGATCGGCGGCGCCTCGCGGCTCGGCCGGCCGTGATGGACTTCAGGGGGATCGAACTCGCGCGCGGTGGTGGCACGCTGGCGCACTGTTTCGTCTTCGGCAGCTTGATCGACGAGATCCGTAGAGGCCAAGCCAAAGCCTTCGCCGTTGCGGCGGGCCGCCGCTTCGGCACGGCTCAGCCACCACAAGCCAAAGACGAGCATGATCGCGGAGGCAATGATGCCGAGGCCGGGTGCCGCCAATGGCGTCGTGCCGAAGAACGGCATCGGGATCGCGTTCTGGATCGCCGGCGTCCCCGGCAGCGCCGACATCGTGAAAGTCTGCGTGCCCAGAGCGATCGTCGCGGGGGTCAGTCGATTGGGAATTCCTGCAGTGCGGAACAGCGCCTGCGCCATCGGCACCAGTACGAAGAAGGCGACGAACAGGCTGACGCCGCCATAGGTCACAAACGCGCCGGCAAGCACGACGGTGAGGATCGCCCGACCCGGACCCAGCCGTTTGGTCATGAACTGGGCGATCGCGGAAACCGAGCCACTGTCCTCCATCAGTTTCCCGAAGAGGGCCCCGAGCAGGAACAGAGGGAAAAATTGCGCGACGAAGCGCGACGCGCTGTCCATGAAGGTTTGCGTCC
>JAFAHQ010000173.1 GCA_019237135.1 Alphaproteobacteria bacterium | reverse complement strand
GAACGGCCCGGCTCTTCGCTGAGCTGGCGGAAGCCGCCGACTGTCTCGCGATCGATAATCATGCCGTCTTTGATGATGGCGGAGATCTCGTCTGGCCGCTGCAGGACGGTGATGTCGGCAATCGGGTCACTGTCCCAGATGACGATGTCGGCCAGCTTGCCGGGCGCGATCACCCCAACCTCGCCGGCCAAGTTGACCATGGCCGCGTTACCGCTGGTATTGGCGAGGATGGCCTCCATCGGCGACATGCCGATTTCCGTGACGAACAATTCCGCTTCCTTGCCGTGCCACCGGCCGTGGGCGAAAGCGGAGGCGTTGCCCGTATCACTGCCGCTCAATACCGCGATGCCGCGGGCGCGCGCGTTGCGGATCATTTGAAAGCTGGCGTCCAGCTGCGCCTTGAGACGATCGCGCACCCGGTCAGTGAAACCCCTGGCTGCAGCGCCCTGCTCGACCCCGATCCAGGGCGAGGTCAGGACGGGCGCGATCGGCATCCCGGCTCTGGCGATGATATCGAGGTCGTCCTCGGTCGCGAGATCGCCGTGGTAGATCAGATCGACGCCGGCCTTGGCGGCGGCGCGGGTCGAGGTCGAGCCGCGCGAGTGTATCGTAACCTTGACGTTGCGCCGATGGGCCTCGTCGACGACAGCGGCGATCTCGTCGTCGGCGACAGTCTGCACGTCGCCCCAGGTGGAATCGGCGATCTTGATCAGATCGACCCCTCGTTTGCACTGCCTGCGGGTCTCTCGGACGAACTCGTCGCGCGTATTGCACAGCACGCCCGCCGAATCGTTGGGAGCGCCCTCAAAGGCGGGATAGGGGTCGGGGTCGAAGATTCCGCCGTAATTGCTGAGCGCGCGACCGGCGACGACCATCCGCGGCCCTTCCAGCAGGCCGCCCTCGACCGCCTCGCGCACGCTCACATCGGTGAACCATTTGCCGCCGGGGACGGCGATGCTGGTAACTCCGGCGCGCAGCACCCGGCCGATCGCACGCGCGGCCCACAGAGTGCAGAACTCGGCGCTCGAGGTGTATTTGGCGCCCGGCAACGCGCCCTGGTGCAGCGAGATATGGCAATGCGCGTCGATCAATCCGGGAAGGATGAACTTGCCGGCAGCGTCGATGACCGTGTCGTCCGGGCTTTCGGGCCGGATCGAGCGGTCGGCGGGTCCGACATGGGCGATCCGGTTTCCCTGAACGACAATGAGGGTATTCGGGACCGGATTGTGGCCCGAACCGTCGATCAGTGTTCCGTTCTTGATCAGAAGACGCGTCTGAGAGTCGGTCATCGGCGTGCTCCGGCTACCTCGAGAGTGGCTTACACATCATCGAAGAGACCGGTCGAAGCTGCAACGGGATTGAGCTTTCTGGCATTACTTCCGGGCATCCGGCTCGATCTGACCAACGACGAGGCGGGAGCGCTCCTCGGCCTTATAAGACGCGCGACCGAGGACGACCGCTATCCGCTGTCGCCATAAATTTATAGCTGGCCTTTGGCGGAGCGTGGCCGGCAAAATTCCCTCCATGTGTGAGCGATTTCACACATCCTCGGTCAGCTTCGGACTACCTGTACCGAAGGGGAAATCCTGGGCGACAACCGGGCATTATGAGCGTCAGCGCTCGCCAAAAGCCAGCATGGACCGAGCAACAGTTTAGGCCAACTTAGAGGAGGTACAGATGCCGCAGATCGCCGTGATCAACGAGTCGACCGCCATCTCGGACGCCGATGTTCAAAACATGCTGCCGGCCTTCGATCAGCAGTGGAACAAGGACCTGCTGCCGGTTTGGGGGGTCGACGCCGCGACCTTCACTTTTGTACCCCAGGGCCAGGCACCGGCTTCCGGCACTTGGTGGGTCGTGTTCCTGGACGATAGCGACCAAGCCGGCGCGCTCGCCTATCACGACCTCACGGATGAGGGTCTGCCAATCTCCAAGGTCTTTGTGAAGACCATTCTCGCCGACAATGCGAGCATCAGTGTTGGTGCCACCCACGAGATCTGCGAGATGGCGGTGGATCCATGGCTGAACAGCGCCTATCAAGATAGTCAGGGCGTCTTCTGGGCTGGCGAGGTATGCGATCCGGTCGAGGACGACCAGTATGGCTACACGATCGCCGGCGGCCTCGTGACGGACTTCGTTACCCCGAACTGGTTCGGGCACCAGCACGCCCAGGGGGCGATCGATCTAAAGGGCCATGCGTTGTCCGCCTTTGAGGTGCTAACCGGCGGTTACGCCCAAAAATTCGATCCGCAACAAGGATGGCAGCAGGTAACCGGGTCGATGGCGAAGCACAGCAAACGCGCGCACGCCCCGGATGGGTCCCGCCGGGAACGCCGCACCCGCCACTGGACGCAATGGGAGCGCAGCCACCCGACTCGCAACAGACAAACCCAGCGGGGTAGCAGGGGCGCTCGGAGAACGCGCACCTAGCCACAAGCGAGAAACCGGCCGCTCGTGGCGTCCACCGTGAGCGAGCCGCGTGTCTTCGAGCAAGCCGAAAGATGCGGACCTAGTTGGACGGACTGGCTCTCGATGCGGAGCCGGGTCGCGCATAACCGTCTAGTAACGATCCGAGGCGACAATCGGGGCACGTCAGCACGAACCCGGAGGACATCACTCGTGGCGCGAGTCGTTCGACAAGATGACCTAGGCAAGCTTCTCGGATACCTGGACGACCCACGCTGCCATGGGCCATTGCCGCCCCGCACGCAATACGTCGAGTTCCCGGCATGGCGCCTTCGTCCTGATCTCCCGTGGCAGCACAGGGACCCTGGTCCCCCAGAAGGCCTACACCGACCTCACCCGGTGAAGATGATTTTCCAGATCCAGGTTACGAACATTGCAAATCAAGAGATCGCCCTGCTTCTCCAGCATGATGAGGTCGATTTCATCAAGGCGCACCCTGCCTTTAGGGCGCCCTGACGTGCCACCGCCGCGATTTCCAAAAACCTCGCCGACTTTGCCCCAAGCCCGAATTATGTAGCTGTCTCACTACCGGACAGGCTGGGATCCTCGCGACGGTGATTCCGGGCAAGTCCCCAATTTCGCACCTCCGCCCGCCTCGAAGCCCCGATTTTGCTCCGGGTCGACTGGTGCCTTGTTCGCGTCGCCGCGGATTACCGGCCAGCCGGAGACAGTCAATCAATCCTAACCGGGGGATTAGGCCTAACCTGACGGGGTTCAGTGATGAAAGCCGCAGAGCTCGCAGAAGCCGTCGTTAGCGAGAATCACCGTCGCGACACGCGCCCGCGGCTGATGACTGGCACCACCCTCAACATCGGAGGACCGGAAGCTCGCCATCTTGCGCAGGGCGTCGGCCGGCTGTCCGGTTCCCAACACGGTACGCCGACGACGAACCGCGGCATATGATGGGGTCGGTCTGTCATGATCGCCAATAAACAGAACGGAAGCCATCTGGCTCCTCCTCGCGGCTGATATTTACGGCAGGCGCTGGCTCGGCCGGAAGTAGCGTATCCAAGTATGCCTCTGATCCAAGGACGGTGTTTGTGAGGTAGGTCACACTGGAGAGACGGAAATCACCTCGCCGCCGCGCTTCCAGACGTTCCTTTGCAGTTTCCCGTCGGCCCCGATGCCGGGGGCGGTCGGCTTACTATCCCATAACCGGTGATAGACTTATCGAGGCGAACCTGGAAATCTCGGCGCCTCGGTCCGACCCCGGCCCGCGCACTAGAATGACCCAACCAGCACGCTCAACCCCATTGCCAGCAGGGTCAGGCTGCTCGGCTCGGACACCGGCGACGGCTCAAACGCAAGGAACATAGGGCCGTCAACCGCCGGGAAGGTAGCAAAGTTGCCGAGATCGACGCCCAGCGGTGAAAATTTGTGGATGTTGTCCACCGCGGGGTTGGCTTCAACAGCCTCATAGAGGGTGCCCGCGGAGTCGAAGGCCAAACCTCCGCCGCCGTCTGGAAATGCGGTGATGACAAAGTTGCCTAGGTCTACCCCCGTTGCTGAAAACTTGCGAATATTAGCGGCTTCGTTATTGGACACGTACAGGTTGCCGCTGCGTCAAAGGCCAGACCTGTGGGGAGGTCAAGAGCAGTGCTGGCGAAGTTGCCTAGGTCAACACCAGCCGGGGAAAATTTGCGAATGGTGTTGACAGTATTATCGGCATTGGTCACGTACAAATTACCGGCCGAATCGAAGGCGAGCCCGTCCGGAGAGTTTAGCCCTGTAGTGGCAAAGTTGCCCAGGTCGATACCCGTCGGCGAAAACTTGCGAACGGTGTCGTTTCCGCTGTTGGCCACATACAGGTTGCCGGTCCCGTCGAAAGCCAAGCCTTGCGGGAAGTTTAGGCCAGTGGTGGCGAAATTGCCCAGATCCACGCCCGGCGGTGAAAACTTGCGGACGCTGTTGCCGGCAGTATTGGCAACATACAGATCGCCGGCCGCGTCAAAGGCCAACCCTGTCGGATTGCCTATCCCAACGGTGGCGAAGATCGTCGGTTTGCCCCTCGCGTCGAACTTGGTGACGTTCGGGGTGTCACCCGTGTCAGTCGCCGAGTTGGTAACAAACAGCACGTCGCCTGCGGACCCAACGGCCCCCAGGTGGACTCCCGTCAGGACGACCACGACAAAAAGCAGTTTCCTGATCATGGCCTCTTCCACCCTACGGAATGCCCGGTCTTTATGAAATTTGTCTAGCAGGCAATTACCGGTTGAATAGGTTTACGCAGCTGAGGCAACCGGTTCAATAGCGCCGTCGACAGCTTGCTCGGCTTATGAATTGCCAGCGCCGGCCGCAAGGCCGAGAGGCGCCCGTACGCTTTGAGCCAGCTGAAGCCTTTGGCCGCTTTCAGCATGGCGGCACTGGTTCAGCGCAGCGCACTGGACGGGGCCCTGCCATTAAAGGTTGAGCAACCATCATCTGGCATATCGAGGACATGCTGATGAAAGCCCGCTAATGTTGCGCCAAGTCGATCAACTGCGAACATCGCCAATCTTGAGAGTGGCCGTGAGGTCATCATGCAACAGATGGCCCGGCTGCCGACGCGGAAAGAGTTGGCGCTCCGGCCGCTCTACATCATCGTGGAGAGTGCCGCACTCGGCATCGCTTGGATCGAGCTGCTCCGACGCGTTTGCCTGTCGGCCATGGGTACGGTGATCTACGCTCTGATCGGCGCGACCTTTGGCCTGCTCATCGGCTACGGGTGGGGCTGGGCGCGCGCAATGCGGGAGGCCGAGGCGATGCGCGCTCTGCTCGCCCACAAGGCAGCGGGCCCCATCGTTTCAGATGCGCGCCCCGGCGACGTGTAGAGATGCAGATCGATCTCGCCGATCAGGAAGCCGCCGTGCTTCTCGGGGTGCTGAACCGGGTGATCGAAGATGATCGCTATCCGCTATCGCCGCGCATCAGGATGCTGCATGACATCCGCACGAAGTTTCCGACCGCACGGGCCGAGCCGAGGGGTGACGATTGCCCATGCGGCCGATGTCGTTAGGGTGTTCCGCCGTCTCGGCGGCTATCGGCCGAGCGGCCATTCTCCAGGCAGCGTGGCATTAAAGACCCCAAAGACCCCAAAGACCCCGTGCAGAGCGGTACGGTCTCACATATAGCGGCGCCGCCGATGTCGGGGGCGAGCAAGGAGGAAGACGATGCCACCGACAACAGACGCCCCACCGGCTATGACCCCAAGGGATTGCTTTTCGACATAACCGAGCGAAGCGAACAGCCTAACATGCAACGGGGTGAGAGGCAGGATTACCACAAGCATCCAAGATAATAGGCCAACAAGCATCAGGATTATTCCGGCGCCTTTGCGAAAGCTCGCCCCAAATCGTGAAGCCATCGACAACCTCTTGCAGATGCCCGAATAGAGGATCTTCAAGCCTTATCGCCGGCCGGCGGTTTTCCCGCCAATCGAGTGCGTCTTTCGAGATTTTAACCAAATCCTTGGCCGCTGAAGGAGAGCAAAAAAGAGGCACCCCCTAAAGGGTCACACCTGGATAGCGGCTTCCATGTCACCCTCGGTGACCCGCCTGAAGCAGACGGCTGGCCTGCGCGCCGGCCGGCGCGGGCGCTCCCGGTAGCGCTCGCTACATCATGTCAGGATGGTCCACTCTCCGCTCATCGTGCGAAGCGCGGACGTGGGCCGGCTGTCCCTAGCCCGTCGCCATCTGGGCGCAACCGGCGAGCGCCCCGGGCGCGGAGTGTCCGCCGAACAGTGTT
>JAFAHQ010000107.1 GCA_019237135.1 Alphaproteobacteria bacterium | reverse complement strand
CATGGCGCCCTTGTGGGAGCGGCTGCATGGATTGGTCACGCCGCAGCCGACGACGCCGTGCCGGCCGGCGATCTGGCACTATGACGAAATCCGCCCCTATCTGATGCAATCGGGCGGGCTGATCACCGCGCAGGAAGCCACACGGCGGGTGCTGATCCTCGAAAATCCGGGCCTCAAGGGCCAGACCTCGATAACCCATTCGCTGTTCGCCGGGCTGCAGCTGATCCTGCCCGGCGAGGTGGCCCCCGCGCACCGCCACACGCAATCGGCGCTGCGCTTCATCATCGAGGGCGAGGGCGCCTATACCGCCGTCGACGGCGAGCGCACGACGATGATGCCGGGCGACTTTGTGATCACGCCCAGCTGGACCTGGCACGACCACGGCAACGACACCCAGCAACCGATGGTGTGGCTCGACGGGCTCGACATCCCGATCGTCCACCTGCTCGATGCGAGCTTTGCCGAGCCGGGCGAGGCGGACGTGCAAACCGTCACCCGCCCCGAGGGCGACAATGCCGCGCGGTTTGCCAACAATCTGGCGCCGGTCGACTGGAAGCCCGCGGTCAAGACCTCGCCGGTCTTCAACTACCCCTATGTGCGCTCGCGCGAGTCGCTCGACGCGCTGAGCCGAAACGAGGAACCGGATCCCTGCCACGGGCACAAGCTGCGCTACGTCAACCCGGCGAGCGGTGATTTCGCGATGCCGACAATCGGCACCTTTGTCCAGCTGTTGCCCAAGGGTTTTGCAACCCGCCCTTACCGCTCGACCGACGGAACCGTCTTTGTCGTGGTCGAGGGCGAGGGTGAGAGCCGGGTCGGCGATCAGGTCTTCCGCTGGCAGCCGCACGACATTTTTGTCGTGCCGAGCTGGGTACCGGTGAGCCACCATGCTGAGGGCGAGTGTGTGCTGTTCAGCTATTCGGATCGCCCGGTGCAGGAGAAGCTCGGTCTGTGGCGCGAGCAGCTCGGCAACGCTTGAGGCGCTAGTCCTCCCCGTCACGAGGGGAAGGACACCTATCAGGGAGGACGCTGATGGCCGAGAAGACGACGCGCGACGATCCTTTTGGTCTCGTCGGCAAGGTCGCGATCGTTACCGGCGGCGGCGCGATAAACGACGGGATCGGCAACGGCCGCGCGGCGGCGATCCTGTTAGCCCGGGCCGGCGCCCGGGTGCTGGTTGTCGATCTCGAGCGCGAGCGGGCCGAAGGGACAGTGGAGATGATCGCGAACGAAGGCGGCACCGCCGCCGCCTTTGTCGCCGACGTCGCCGACGAGCAGCAAGCAAAAGCGATGGTGGCGGCCGCGCTGACGCGGTTCGGCCGGCTCGATTGCCTCGACAACAATGTCGGGATCGGCGGCCGCGGCAGTGTTGTCGACATGGCGCCCGAGAACTGGCGCCGGGTCATGCAAGTGAATGTCGACAGCATGTTCCTCGTGTCGCGCCATGCCATTCCGGCGATGAAGGAGACCGCTGGTGGCGGCGCCATCGTCAACGTCTCGTCGATCTCCGCCCTACGGCCGCGCGGGCTCACCGCCTACTCGACCTCGAAAGGCGCGGTGATCGCCCTGACCCGGGCGATGGCGGTCGATCACGGCCCGGACGGCATCCGCGTCAATTGCGTGGCGCCAGGGCCCGTCTATACCCCGATGGTCTACTCCCGGCAGATGACCGCTGCCGGTCGCGAAGCGCGCCGCAAAGCCTCGGTTCTAGGCCTCGAAGGCACCGGCTGGGACATCGGCCGCGCGGTCCGCTTCTTGTTGTCGGCCGAGGCGCGTTATATCACTGGCCAAACCCTGGTCGTCGACGGCGGCGCAACGTTGGTCGGACCGGCCAGGGCACCCGAGTAATACGAGCGGCGGGGAGGAATCGAGGGATGGCGCGCCTGCCCTACCTGGACAAATCCGATCTCTTGCCCGAACATCAGGACCTGCTGGCGCGGAACCTCAACCTCTATCGGGTCCTCGCGCACAGTCCGCGCGCCGCGCGCAGCCTCAACACTCTGGCGAGGTTTATCCGGGACGGCAGCCGCCTCGACCCGAGGTTACGCGAGCTGGCGATCCTTCAGGTCAGCTATCTGACGCGCTCGGCCTGGGGGTTCTCACACCATGTCAGGATCGGTCGAGAGGTCGGTGTTTCGGACGACGAGATTCGCGCCGTTGCCGCTGAGACCGATGGGCGCCCGACGGCGCTCGATCCGCTCGCCAGGGCCGTGTTGCGGGCCGCCCGTGAGATGACGCTCGAGCGCGCCGTGTCGGACGAAACCTTTGCCGCACTGCGGCGGGGGCTCGACAACGAGCGCCTGACCGATCTCGTCGTGACGATATCTTTCTACAACGGCTTGGTGCGTCTGCTCGAGACGATGCAGGTCGATGTCGAGGAGGACTATCTCCCATACCTCGACGAGTTCCCACTACCCACGCCAAAACCATAACGAACCAGGGAGGCACGCGATGCGCCAACTGCCGCAAGTCGATCAGGTGCTGAAGGCCGCGACCGACCGAGGCGACGTGCCGGGTGTGGTCGCAATGGCGGCGACGAGCGAGGGCCCGGTTTATCAAGGTGCCTTTGGCACGCGCGCCTTGCCCAATGGGCGGGCGATGACCGTCGACACGGTGTTTTGGATCGCCTCGATGACAAAGGCAATAACCTCGACGGCGGCGATGCGGCTCGTCGAACAAGGAAAGCTCTCGCTCGAGTGGCCGATCGCGGAGGTGCTGCCGGAACTTGCCTCGCCGCGAGTGCTCGAAGGTTTCGATCCCGCGGGTGAACCGCGGCTGCGTCCGGCGCGGCGGCCAATAACATTGCGGCATCTGCTTACTCATACCGCAGGGTTCGTCTACGACATCTGGAACCCTGAAATTGGCCGCTATATGGAAAAGATGCACACCCCGGGCATCATCTCCTGCCAGAACGCCGCGCTGATGCTGCCGCTGGTGTTCGACCCCGGCGACAGGTGGGACTACGGGATCAACATCGATTGGGCCGGCAAGGCTGTCGAACGGGCGAGTGGCCAGTCGCTCGGCAATTTTTTCGCGGAGCATATCTTCGCGCCCACCGGGATGAAGGATACCGGCTTCGCGCTGACCCCCGATCATCGTGCTCGGCTCGCCGGCATGCACGCGCGAGCCGAGGACGGCACGCTTGCTCCGATCCCGTTCGAGCTTCCGCAGGAACCGGAATTCGAAATGGGCGGCGGCGGACTTTACGGGACGGCCGCGGACTATCTGGCGTTTGAGCGCCTGTTCCTCGACGAGGGCCGCGCCAACGGCCGGCAGGTGTTGCGGCCTGAGACGGTCCGGCTGATGTCGCAGAACGCCATCGGCGGTCTCGACGTGCGGCTACTTAAGACCGCCGTTCCCACCTACTCGAACGACGCCGAGTTTTTCCCGGGGATGACGAAGAAATTTGGCCTTGGCTTCATGATCTCGCCCGAGGCGGTGCCGGGCGGGCGTGGCCCTGGGAGCCTCGCCTGGGCGGGATTGGGCAACACATACTTCTGGGTCGATCCGGCGAACGGTATCGCCGGCGTCATTCTGATGCAGCTGATCCCGTTTGCCGATCCCAAAGCGCTCGCGCTGCTCGAAGGCTTTGAGAAGGCGCTCTACGCAGCGTTAGGCTAGCCTCCGCGTCAGCGACTCGCCAGCGCTCGGGCGAGCTGACTCACCGCCTCCTGATGCCTTTCGTTTCTGATCTCCGCAAAATTGCGGGCGATCTCGAGCAGCATGCGCTGGTGCGGCGTGACCTGCCGCGGACCTTCCTGTCCGATGCCCTCGTAGAAATAACTGATCGGCGCGCTCAGTGCCCGGGCGATCTCGAACAGCCTTCCGGCCGATACCCGATTAATCCCGCGCTCGTATTTGTGAGCTTGCTGATAGGTGACGCCGATCATCTCGGCGAGCTGCTGCTGAGTCAGGCCCAGCATGATGCGGCGCTCGCGAATCCGTGCACCGACATGATCGTCTATGGCGGCGGTCGACCGCCCTCTCTTAGGTTTAGCCATGCTCCTCACCTGTGTTTACCTGCCCAAAACGCGCTGATCGTGGCCTTCATCGCTATCAACGCGATAGCGACCGATTAATTCCGAGCGGGTTCGACCGGGCGGCCATACGAGCGCTATCAGAGACGCACCGACCCCATGATGAGCAAAAGCGGGAGTTCGAGCTTCCGATAATCGCGAAAATGGTATCCCCCCGGCCTCGTGACAAGGGTGTTTGTTCCGCGGCAGAGGCGACGGATCGCGCGGCCTCGGTCAGCTCGCGACCAGCAAGATGGACCGATTGGATCGCTTTAGCACCGCCGCTGCCGCGTCTCCAAAGAAAAGTGTGGTCCCTGGCCGGGGGCTGACGCCCATGACGATCAGATTGTGCTCCCCCGTTCTCAGCTGCCGCAGGATTGCCTCTTCCGCGTCGACATGCGCGCGGACCGCGGTTCGTAGCGGCACACTGAATCGCTCGCCGAGTCGAACGACGTCGCGCAAGATCGCTGCTTCGTTGGTACCGATGCCTCCCCAATTGGGGCCGAAGCCAAGGGCCATGCCGTGCCGCCGGGGCGGCGGTCCTCTCCGCGCCACGTACAATGCCGTGACCGAGCCAAGGCTCGCACGCGCCAGCGTCAGGGCGACCTCGGCACCGCGCCGCGAATATTCAGTACCAGTAACCGGGACCAGGATGTCGAGATGCGTGGCGGCGGCCGGTTCCTCGCGATGGGATCCGCGCGCGACGCCGATTGCGAGAGGGCCTTTAAAGGTCTGCGCAAGCCGCGCCGCCCTCTCGCCGATTTCGCCTTCGGCCGCCACGGCCCGATCGACCCCGACCAGCAGCAGGTCGTAACCTTTTCTCGCCTCATCGGCGATGGCATCTTCCGTCAGTGCCCGTCGCAGCAGTGTTGTGATGTCGCCCGGCGATGTGGCGGCGCCCGTGTGCGTACTCTCGATCTCGGCGGCCGCCGCTGTCTGCTTGACGATGGAATCGACGCCCTCGTCAGCCAGGGGTCCCCCTCGCTCCTCTCTCGACGAGGAACCGGGGACGAGCTGCAGCACAGTGCTCGGGATCCTTCGGGATCCGGAGAGCAGCCCCGCCAAGCGCGAGACAAACTGGCCGTTCTCGCTCTGGTCGACGGCGACGAGCAGACGTTCGATATTACTGACGAAGCCCCGCGCTTCGAACTCTTCGCGTTCGATCCGCGCTTTTTCATCGGGGCGGAGCGGCAGGCGCGCGAGTGCCGAGCGCAGCATCGGGGGCATTGCCATAGTCGTGACCACCGCCATGGTCACGATAATCGTGAACAAATCCTGGGTAAGCGCGCCCATCGACAGACCAAGAGATGCGACGATGACCTCGGTCGAGCCGCGGGCGTTCATACCCCAGCCGAGAGCCAGCGACTCTCGCCACGTCAGACCACCGATGGCGCCGCCGATAAACGCTCCGCTGAATTTACCGAGACTGGCAATAGCGACAAAGCCGAGTGCGAGCAGCAACAACAGGGGATTTCCTAGCACCCGAAGATCGGCATTAAGTCCGGCCACACCGAAAAATACCGGCATGAAAAGCGCCGTGATGAGCCCACGCACCTGCTCATCGATGTGGCGAGTGAGGATCGGCGATTGGCCGACGAGAATGCCGGCGACAAACGCGCCGAGAACAGTGTGTACGCCAATCGCGTCAGTAATCAGCGCCATGATCCCCATCACGACCAGGATGGTCGTGATGACCGGCACTTCGCTAATCAGCGTGTCGTTGGCCCATCGGATCAGGAAAAACACCAGCCGCCGGCCGACGGTAAAGCTCGCGACCAGGAACAGCGCGGTCCCGACGATACTCTGGGTGAGCGAGGCAAGGTCGATCCCGCCGTGAAGCGCAAGACCGAACGTCACTGCCATGATGATCCAGCAAGTGGTGTCGTCGATGATCGCCGAGGTGACAATCAACTGGCCGACGGTACGCCGCATGAAGTTCATCTCGCGCACGACCATTGCCACGATCTTGACCGAGGAGATCGAAAGCGCGGTGCCGAGAAACAGGGACGTGATTAAACGTTGTTCCGGGTGCGGCAGCATCGTCTCTGGCAACGTCTCGCCGAGAACGAAGCCGCATACAAAGGGTATGGCGATGCCGGTGAACGATACGCTGAGCGCAATACCGCGCGACTTTCGCACTACCGACAAGTCTGTTTCCATGCCGGTTAGCAGAAGCAGCATCAGGATGCCGAGCTCCGAGACAGCGTTGGTCATCGCCTTCTCCTCGCGCCCCGGCGGGAAGATCGCGTGCTGCAGCTGAGGCCAGAGCTCCCCGAGTATCGAAGGGCCAAGCAGGATTCCGGCGATCAGCTGGCCGATCACCGCGGGTTGGCCCATCCGCAGCATGGCCTCGCCCAACAGCCGCCCGGATACCAAGAGCAGTATGATTTGGCATAGAAACACCGCCTCCGAGGAACTGGCCTGCGACGCCGCTCCGACCATCGATCGCCTTTCTTGCTGTTCACGGGTGAACGCAGCTGCAGCCGGAATGGCTCCGTGACACCGCGCTTGCCTGCGGCCGCGAGACGGCGGCAAGCTGGCATCATATGCTTTCGAGAGAAACCCGATGACTCAACCGGTCGGCTTGGCCCGCGGGCTAACGAATTATGGCGACCCCGATTTCGCACTCTACCTGCGGCGTTCTTTTGCCCGCTCGATGGGTTATTCGAGCGAGCTCTTGGCCCGCCCAGTGGTCGGCATCGCGGACAGCTCGTCGGGGTTCAACAATTGCCATCGCCATTTTCCTGAGCTGATCGAGGCCGTGAAACGCGGCGTGCTGGCGACGGGCGGTTTTCCGCTGACGTTTCCGACGATCTCGCTTGGCGAGGTGTTCCTGAACCCGACAAGCCTGATGTTCCGCAATCTGATGGCAATGGACACCGAGGAGATGATCCGCGCCCAGCCGATGGATGCGGTCGTGCTGGTCGGCGGCTGCGACAAGACCGTGCCGGCCCAGCTGATGGGCGCGATCTCGGCGAATAGGCCAGCGATCGGACTCGTTGCCGGGCCGATGATGACATCGCGCTGGCATGGCGAGCGGCTCGGCGCTTGTACCGATTGCCGCCGCTTTTGGGCTAGATACCGCGCCGGAGAGATTGCCACCGAGGAGATCCAGGAGATCGAAGGCAACTTGGCGACGACCGCCGGGACCTGCGCAGTGATGGGCACTGCGAGCACGATGGCTTCGATCGCCGAGGCGCTCGGGATGATTCTGCCCGGCAGCGCTGCAATCCCGGCGGTTCATGCCGACCGGTTACGCGCTGCTGAGGCTACCGGCCGGACCGCGATGCACCTCGTTCGCAGTGGACTCACCCCGGAACGCATCGTCACGCCACAATCGGTCGAGAATGCCCTCAGGGTGCTGATGGCGATCGGAGGCTCGACCAACGCGGTCCTACATCTAACCGCGATCGCCGGCAGGGCCGGCATCGACCTGGACCTCGGCCAGCTGAACGAGATTAGCGATTCGACCCCGGTCCTCGTCGATCTGAAGCCGACCGGTCCGCATTACATGGAGGATCTGTTCGCCGCCGGTGGGATCGGCGCGGTGCTGCGTGAGCTGAAACCGCTCCTGCACCTCGATTGCATGACGGTAGCCGGCGAGACACTCGGTCAGCGTCTTGCGGTGGAAGCAGGGCCGGTCGACCGTTCGGTGGTCAAGCCGTTGGCGGATCCGCTGCAACCGAAGGGCGGTCTCGTGGCGTTGTTTGGCTCGCTGGCCCCGAAGGGCGCGATCTTCAAACGCTCGGCCGCTGACCCAAAGCTGTTCGAGAAGGAGGGGCGCGCCGTCGTCTTCTCCTCGCTTGAAAATCTCTCGGCGCGGATTGACGACTCCGATCTCGCCGTCACCCCGGATGATTTTCTGGTATTGCAGAATGCCGGCCCATTGAGTGCGTCTGGCATGCCCGAGGCTGGCTACCTGCCAATCCCTGGAAAATTGGCGCGGGCTGGGGTGAAGGATATGGTGCGCGTCTCCGATGCGCGCATGAGCGGCACGGCCTATGGGTCCATCGTGCTGCATGTGACCCCCGACGCGGCGAGCGGCGGACCGCTCGCCAAGGTGCGCGACGGCGATCACATCCGCCTGTCCGTCGCTGGTCGTCGCCTCGACCTGCTGGTTTCTCCGGAGGAGCTGGCGCGCCGCTCGGTCGCGCCACCTCCCGTCCCCGAGCGTGGCTATGCGTGGCTCTACCGCCATGAAATCCTACAGGCCGACCGCGGTTGCGACTTCGACTTTCTACGCAAGCAACCGCTCGGGAAGGTGCTGCGTTGAACGACGAGCGCGATGGCATATTTCCTGCAGCAACTGATTAACGGGCTGACCTTGGGGTCGATCTATGGACTGATCGCCATCGGCTATACGATGGTTTACGGCATCATCGGCATGATCAATTTCGCTCATGGCGAGATCTACATGATCGGCGCCTTCATTTCGATCATTACCTTTTTGGTACTGGGTTTGATCGGCGTCAGCTATGTTCCGCTCGCCTTAACTCTGGTTTTGTTAACAACGATGTTCTTCACCGCGATCTACGGCTGGACCGTGGAACGGGTCGCGTATCGCCCATTACGCGGGTCGTTCCGGCTCGCCCCGCTGATATCGGCAATCGGCACCTCGATCTTTCTGCAGAACTACGTGCAAATCCTGCAAGGTGCGCGGGAGAAGCCGATGCTGCCTCTCGTTCAGGGCGGGTTCACGGTCTTCGAGAGCGGCGGTTTCGTCGTTCGGCTCAGCTATCTGCAGCTCCTAATCATGCTGGTGACGTTGGCGCTGATGGCTGGGTTTTCGACTCTCATCGCAACCACCCCGCTCGGCCGCGCGCAACGCGCCTGCGAGCAGGACATGCAGATGGCGGCCCTACTCGGGGTCGATGTCGACCGGGTCATCTCGATGACCTTCGTAATGGGTGCGGCACTCGCGGCCGTCGCCGGATTGATGGTCACCCTCTATTACGGTGTCGTCGATTTCTTCATCGGCTTCCTCGCGGGGGTTAAGGCTTTTACGGCTGCGGTCCTTGGCGGCATCGGCTCGCTACCGGGGGCAATGCTGGGCGGTATTCTGATCGGGCTGATCGAGGCTTTCTGGTCCGGCTATTTCTCTGTCGAATACAAAGACGTTTCAGTCTTCGTGGTCCTCATCCTCGTGCTGGTGTTCCGACCGACGGGCCTGCTCGGCCGGCCCGAACTCGAAAAGGTGTGATTACGGCCGCCTCCGCGCTTGCCGTCGAGAAAGCGGCCCTGGCGCCTCTCGACTGGTCGGCACTACTTCGGGATGCAGCCATGGCGGCGCTGGTCGCCACACTTCTAGCCCTGCCGCTGGTGGGTGCCCAAACCTACGATATCGGCGGTGGCGCGCTTGGCATCCGCACGCATTTTGACTGGGTCGCCATGGCCGCTGCCGCGGTGTTTGCCGGGAGGTTGGCGCTGCATCTCCAGCAGCGCCTCCGTCGCGGCCGGGAAATGGTTGACGAGACGGTCTTTGCTCGCCTCGCGGTCTGGGGCAACCGTCGGGCATTGCCGCTAACCCTTACCGGGATCGCATTCGCCGTCGCCTTGCCGTTTCTGCCGTTCTCCTCGCGCTATCTGATCGATCTCGGCACCACCGTGCTGATATACATTATGCTTGGCTGGGGTCTCAATGTAGTCGTCGGGCTCGCCGGCCTACTCGATCTCGGCTACGTCGCGTTCTACGCCGTCGGCGCCTATACCTTTGCCCTGTTGGCGCGCCATCTCGGGCTTACCTTTTGGCAGGCTTTACCGTTCTCGGGCGTGGTAGCAGCGAGCTTCGGGGTCATACTAGGGTTTCCCGTGCTGCGGCTGCGGGGCGATTATCTCGCAATCGTGACGCTCGGCTTCGGCGAAATCATCCGCATCATCTTGTTGAACTGGTCGCCTGTCACCGGTGGTCCAAACGGGATCTCGGACATCCCGCGGCCTTCCTTCTTTGGTCTGCCTTTTGCCCACTCGGCGCCGGAAGGTGTGACGACCTTCCACCAGTTCTTTGGCCTCGAATTCTCCGCGACCCAGCGCGTCACATATATCTATTTCGTCATCCTGGCGTTGGCGCTCGTCACCAACCTGTTCACGTTGCGCCTGCGCAAGCTACCGATCGGTCGCGCCTGGGAAGCCTTGCGCGAGGACGAGGTCGCCTGTCGCGCGCTCGGCATCAATCCCACGAACGTCAAGCTCTCCGCCTTTGGTATCGGCGCGATGCTCGGAGGTATAGCCGGCTGCTTTTTTGCGACGCGGCAGGGTTTCATCAGCCCCGAGAGCTTCACTTTCATCGAGTCGGCGACAATTCTCGCAATCGTCGTACTCGGTGGCATGGGGAGCCAGATGGGAGTCGTCCTTGCCGCGCTGCTGCTGGTCACGTTGCCCGAGTTCGGCCGCGCCTTCGCCGAGTTCCGCATGCTGATCTTTGGCGCGGCTATGGTCGCGATCATGGTGTGGCGCCCGCGCGGCCTACTGGCGCACCGCGAACCCTCGCTGCGCCTTGTACCCAAATCGACGCGGGTCCTTTGGCCGTGACCGGCATGGCCGAAAGTCAGGGGCTGCTGCTCGCGGTGGAGCATTTGACGATGCGCTTTGGCGGGCTTACCGCGGTCCAAGACCTTTCGTTCAACGCTTATTCCCGCGATATCACCGCGATCATCGGACCGAACGGCGCTGGCAAGACCACCGTCTTCAATTGCCTCACCGGCTTCTACAAGCCGAGCATCGGTCGTCTTACGATGCACGTCGACGGCGAAGCGCTGCTACTCGAGCGGATGGACGGTTTCAGGATCGCTCGGCAGGCCGGTATCGCCCGCACCTTCCAAAACATACGCCTGTTCGCCGGCATGACGGTTCTAGAAAACCTGATCGTCGCCCAACACAATTTGCTGATGTCGGCGAGCGTGCTCTCCATAGCGGGGCTCCTCGGACTGCCGCGTTATCGCTCGGCTGAGCGGGCTGCCGTCGAGCGCGCGCGGCACTGGCTCGATAAGGTTGGGTTGATCGAGCACGCGGACTGGACCGCCGGGACATTGCCGTACGGCGCGCAACGCCGCCTGGAGATTGCGAGAGCGCTGTGTACCGGGCCGGCGCTGCTGTGCCTCGATGAGCCCGCTGCCGGCCTCAACCCGCGTGAATCAGCCGAGCTCAACGAGCTTTTGCTCGCGGTTCGCGCCGAGCAGGAAATCGGGATCCTGTTGATCGAGCACGACATGAGCGTGGTGATGGGGATCTCGGATCACATCATCGTTCTCGACTACGGGCGCAAGATCGCCGACGGGACGCCGGTCGAGGTGCGCGCCGATCCCGACGTTATCAAAGCGTATCTCGGCGAGGATGAGCTGGAGGAGCCACCCGAGGTAACTGCCGCCGATCTCAACATCCGCTGACGATGCTGACGATTTCTGGCGTCCATGCTTTCTATGGCAACATCGAGGCGCTTAAGGGGATCGATCTGGAGGTCCGCGCGGGCGAGATCGTCACTCTGATTGGCGCAAACGGGGCCGGCAAATCGACGCTGCTGATGACGGTTTGCGGCCGGCCGCGCGCCGCCCGGGGGCAGATCCTGTTCGAGGGTTGCGATATTACCCGGCTTGCGACGTTCGAAATCGTCCGTCTCGGAATCGCGCAGGCGCCCGAAGGACGGCGGATCTTTTCGCGCATGACCGTTCTTGAGAATCTCCAAATGGGGGCGACGGTCGCCGATCGGACCTCATTCGACGAGGATCTGGCGCGCGTCTTTGGATTGTTCCCGATCTTGGATCAACGCCGGGGGCAGCACGGCGGCACGCTTTCGGGTGGCGAGCAGCAGATGCTGGCGATCGCCCGTGCCCTGATGAGCCGCCCACGGCTGTTGTTGCTCGACGAGCCTTCGCTCGGACTGGCGCCTCTTCTGGTCACGCAGATCTTTGGCGCGATCCGCGAAATCAACGAGCGGCAGAAGACGACCGTATTGCTGGTCGAGCAGAATGCGCACCATGCCCTGCGGCTCGCCGACCGCGGCTATGTTATGCAGACCGGGCGGATTATGCTAAGCGGCACCGGAACCGAGCTGCTGGCCAACCCTGAGGTACGCGCCGCCTATCTCGAAGGAGGGCGGCCTTGACCGCTCTGCTTGGCGGCGAGATCGGGTCGTTCTTCACTATAACGGTGGTATTTTTCGGTGGTGCGGCTTTCCTGACTGGCCAGACGCTGGCGCAAAGCTGGCGGCCTGGCTGGCAAATCCTGCCCGCTGCGTTGCTTCTCGCCGCGGCGGACAGGTTTCTCCTTTATGCGTTGTTTGCCAGCGAGCTCACCTCATTAAGCGGCTTCCTGATTGCCGCAGCGCTGCTCTGCCTGATCTTGCTGGCGGCTTACTACCTCATCCGTGCGCGCAAGATGGTGCAGCAATATCCCTGGCTCTACGAACGCCACGGACCGTTCGGCTGGCGCGAAAAATAGCCCTAGTGCGTTCCGCGCCCGGTGACCACACACGTTCGCGCGGCGGGCTTGGCCATGTTACAGTGGTCTTAACCTCATATTGAAGGGAGGAAGCGTTTCATGAACCGCTGTTTCCATTCCGTCATCCTGGCGGCGGCGCTCGCGCTCGGCGCCGGTAGCGTCGAGGCGCAGGATATCCCGATCGCGGTGGTCGGACCCATAACCGGCTCGAACGCGGCCCTGGGTGAGCAGATGACGCACGGCGCCAAAATGGCGGTTGCCGACATCAATGCCAAGGGTGGAGTACTCGGCAAAAAGCTCGACCTGATCATCGCCGACGATGCTTGCGATCCCAAACAGGCAGTCGCCGCGGCGAATGATGTGGTCGGCAAGAAGGTGGTGTTTGTTGCCGGACATTACTGCTCTTCTTCGTCGATCCCGGCCTCCGCGGTCTACAACGAGGCCGGCATACTGCAGATCACGCCGGCCTCAACTAACCCGGCCCTGACCGACGATGCGGCTAAAAAGGGCTGGAACAATGTATTCCGGTCCTGCGGCCGCGACGATGTCCAGGGTGGCGTCGCCGGCAAGTATCTCGCCGATCACTTCAAGGGAAAGAACGTGGCGATCGTCCACGACAAGACCGCCTACGGTAAGGGGGTCGCCGACGAGACCAAGAAAGCGATGAATGCGGCCGGGCTCAAAGAGGCGATGTATGAAGCCATCACCCAGGGTGACAAGGACTTCTCGGCTATGATCAGCAAGATGAAACAGGCGAATATCGACGCGATCTATTTCGGCGGTTACCAGACCGAGGCCGGGCTGATCGTCCGGCAGGCGCGCGAACAGGGCTTAAAGGCGCAATTCATCGGTGCCGACGCGCTGGTCACCGAGGAGTTCTGGAAGATCGCTGGGCCGGCGGGCGAAGGGACACTGATGACCTTTGCACCCGATCCCCGCAACGTGCCGACAGCCAAGGCCGTTGTCGACAAGTTCACCGCAGAGGGATACAACCCCGAGGGTTACACGCTCTATACTTATGCAGCGATACAGGCCTTTGCTGCAGCGGCCAACAAAGCAAAGTCGCTCAAAGTCGACGATCTGTCAAAGACGCTGAAATCGATGACGGTCGACACGGTCATCGGACCGTTGAGTTGGGACAAGAAAGGCGACGTCGTCAACCCGAAATACGTCTTCTATGTCTGGAAGGACGGAAAATACGCTGAGATGTGAGAGGTCGTGAAGCGCCGAGGATTGACCCGAGGCTTGCAGAACTAATTCTTGGCCCGAACTGCCTGGCGCCCGCTACCTCGTCCCAATCCAATTTTTTTGGCGAATTCGGAGCGCCGCTCTGCATAGTTTGGCGCTACCATCGGATAATCCGGTGCGAGCCCCCATTTCGAGCGGTATTCGTCGGGTGTCATATTATAGGTGGACCGTAGATGCCGTTTCAGCATCTTCAGCTTCTTGCCATCCTCGAGACAAATGAGGAATTCCGGGGTAACCGACTTTCGAATTGGAACCGCCGGTTTCAACGGCTCCGACTGAACTTGCGCCACCTGGCGATCCAGTGACTTCAGAGAGGCGTAAACAGCGTTAATGACTTCGCCTAACTGTGCTGTCGGCAGCGTATTGTTGCCGACATAAGCTGCAACCACATCCGCCGTCATCCGCAACAACTCCTCCTCTGCTATCTTCGGCGGCACCGTTTCTGCCATCTGTCACCCCGATTTCTAGAACGTTCAACCTAGCGTTCATAATCGCAGCCCGAATTTCTTGTGTCAACTGGTACTTGTGGGAAAAGAAAGTATTGGTAATTTTGAGATTGAACGAACGGTTTCTGCCCGCCTCGCGCATAGGTTAGCTCAAGTGTCGGTCGGCAACGCGATTTGTGGTAGGCGACTGGTGCCCCTGGTCGAGATCTGGTAGAACCATGGCGGTCGCAGCCTCGTCGCGCGAGACGGTCTGCGGATGATTGCGACCGATCATGTATCAGCCTCCGCGAAGACCTTGGCGCGGCGGCTCACCCCGCCACTCCAACGAGCGGTCTCTTGATGTCCTCGACTCCATTTTTTTCTCAGCGAAGTGCCGTTGACGGCTTCTGTTCCGCTGCCTTGTTCGAGGCTGATCCCGAGCTGGCGGCGGCAATCGCGCGCGAACGCGAGCGCCAGCAGTGGCAGATCGAATTGATCGCCAGCGAGAACATCGTCTCGCGGGCGGTGCTGGAGGCGCAGGGCTCGGTACTGACCAACAAGTACGCCGAGGGCTACCCCGGTCGCCGCTATTACGGCGGATGCGAATTCGTCGATGTCGTCGAAACGCTCGCGATCGAGCGCGCAAAGCGGCTTTTCAGGTGCGCCTATGCCAATGTCCAGCCGCATTCCGGAGCCCAGGCGAACCAGGCCGTGTTTTTGGCACTGCTGGTGCCGGGCGATACGATCCTGGGGATGGCGCTTGCCGCGGGCGGACATCTGACGCACGGTGCGCGACCGAACCTCTCGGGTAAGTGGTTCAATGCACTCTCCTACGGTGTCCGGCCCGAGGATGGACGCATCGACTTTGACGAGGTTCGGCGTCTGGCTGAAGCACACCGGCCTCGGCTGATCATTGCGGGCGGCAGCGCCTATTCCCGTATCATCGACTTCGCCCGGTTTCGCGAGATCGCCGATGCGGTCGGCGCCTATATGATGGTCGACATGGCGCATTTCGCCGGGCTGGTCGCCGGCGGGGTCTACCCGAGCCCGCTACCGTATGCGCATGTTGTCACAACCACCACGCACAAGACATTGCGGGGGCCGAGAGGGGGTCTGATCCTGGCGAATGACGAGCAGATCGGCAGGCGAATCGATGGGGCCGTCTTCCCCGGGTTGCAGGGTGGTCCGTTGATGCATGTGATCGCCGCCAAGGCGATCGCTCTACGCGAGGCCTTAGAGCCCGCGTTCAGGGGCTACGCGCGGGACGTCGTAGAGAATGCCAGGGTGCTTGCCGAGACCCTCGCGTCCACGGGGCTGGAGATCGTATCCGGCGGGACCGATTCGCACCTGATGCTGCTGGATTTACGACCTTTAGGGATCACCGGCCGGGATGCCGAGAGGAGCCTCGAACGAGCCGGGATCACTTGCAACAAGAACGGGATCCCGTTCGATCCGCAGAAGCCAACGGTTACCTCCGGCATCCGTCTCGGCTCTTCTGCAGCGACAACCCGCGGCTTTGGGCAGGACGAGTTCCGGACCGTCGGAAGATGGATCGTCGAGGTACTGCGCGGGCTGGCGCGCGGACCGGGCGGCGACGGCACGGCCGAGACATGTGTGCACAGAGAGGTCCACGAGCTGTGTGCCCGATTCCCGATCTACACGAAACTCGGAGCGGGTCGTGCGCGGAATAAGTAGCGACGTTTCGCGCATTGGAGCGACCCGAGCAGGCGGAGGAGGAGATGCGCTGTCCATTTTGCGGAACCGATGACACCCAGGTGAAGGATTCGCGTCCGACAGACGATCGCGGCGCGATCCGACGCCGGCGGTTCTGCCCAAATTGCGGAGCCCGCTTCACGACTTTCGAGCGGGTGCAATTGCGCGAGCTGACCGTGATCAAGAAAAATGGGCACCGCGAACCCTTCGACCGAGACAAGCTGGCCCGGTCGATCTACATCGCGTTGCGTAAGCGCCCGTTCGAGCCCGAGCGAGTTGAACGCATTATCAACTCGCTGGTGCGGCAATTGGAGAGTTCGGGCGAAACCGATATCCCGAGCGATATGATCGGGGGTCTCGTCATGGAGGCATTGGCGAGCCTCGATCAGGTAGCCTATATCCGTTTCGCCTCGGTCTACCGCAACTTCCGCGAGGCTAAGGATTTCGGAGATTTTGTCGGACGGATCGCGGCGGATGGCGATTGAGTCTGGGACAGCTTCGCCCAGCGATCGCCATCTAGACCTCGACGCGATGCGAGCAGCGTTGGCGCTTGCCCGGCGCGGGCTCGGCACCGTCTGGCCGAACCCCTCGGTCGGTTGTGTTATCGTAAGTGACGGCCGGGTCGTCGGACGCGGGTGGACCCAGCCGGGCGGGCGACCGCACGGCGAGACCGAAGCCCTTCGCCGGGCAGGTGAAGCCGCTCTCGGAGCCACCGCCCATGTCAGTCTCGAGCCGTGTTGCCACTGGGGCCAGACCCCGCCCTGCGTCGATGCGCTGATCACCGCCGGGGTGCGGCGGGTGGTCGTCGCCCTCGAGGATCCTGATCCGCGCGTCGCCGGCGAGGGACTGCGCCGGCTGCGGGCGGCGGGGCTCGAGGTCGAGGTCGGGCTCTGTGCCGAGGAAGCGGCCGAGGTAAATGCGGGTTTCCTGAGCCGCTTGCAGCTCGGTCGTCCGCTGGTCACCTTGAAATTCGCTACCTCACTTGATGGCCGAATCGCTACCGCAAGCGGCGAGAGCCAGTGGATCAGCGGACCGCCAGCGCGCGAGCGCGCGCACGCCTTGCGCGCTAGTCACGATGCGATCATGGTCGGCACCGGCACTGTCATTGCGGACGATCCGCAACTGACTTGTCGCCTGCCCGGGCTCGACCAACGCTCGCCGGTGCGGGTCATCATCGACCGCCATCTGCGAATCCCGCCGGCCGCGCGACTGATCGCCGATGCGCGTCGGGTACCGACCTGGGTGTTGACTTTGCGCTCGGCGGATCCTCGTCGGCGCGCGACGTTTCTCGCGAACCACGTGACCCTGATCGATGTCGATCACCACCGCGAGGGCCAAGTCGACCTCGCCGCGGCGCTCAGGGCGCTCGGCGAGCGCGGCATCACCAGGCTTCTGGTCGAGGGCGGCGCCGGGCTAGCCGCCGCCTTTTTCCGCGCTCGTCTCGTTGACCGCCTTATCTGGGTTCATGCCCCACTGGCGATCGGCGGTGACGGTATCCCGGCGATCGCCGAACTCGACCTCGGGATATTGGCCGACGCTCCCGCTTTTGAGCGGCTGTCGACGGAGCCGATCGGCGACGACGTGCTGACGACCTTCCGTGCTCGACCGATTTAACTCCATGATCGGCGGTTTTATGTCCCTGTTCCACCGATTTATTTCCCTGTTCAGCCGCGTAGGGATTAGCTCTCGTGGTTGACCAAATATCAATCGCTTAGAGGAAGACGGGCGCTCGTTTTGCGTCGCGGAATCGGCGTTTTCGCAGTTTCTTCCCGTCGACCAGGGAATCCGGCCCGGAACGAGGACGCCCTGGTAAAATGCCCGACAGACCCGTAGCCTACCGGCATGTTCACTGGCATCATCACCGATGTAGGACGGGTGCGGCGGGTGCGCCGCGGCGAACTTCTCGACCTGACGATCGCCACGGCTTTTGACACCTTGGCGATTCCGCTGGGCGCCTCGATCGCCTGCTCCGGAGCGTGCCTCACCGCCGTTTCCGTGGAGCCCGGAGCATTTACGGTGCAGGTGTCGGTCGAGACTTTGACGCGCACCACCCTCGGGGAGTGGGAAGAAGGGACCCCGGTCAATCTCGAAAAATCGCTGCGACTCGGCGACGAGCTTGGCGGGCATCTCGTCTTGGGCCACGTCGACGGCATTGTTCGGATCGTCGAACGGCGACCCGAGGCGGAGTCGGTCCGCTTCGACTTCGAGGCGCCGGAAGAACTGGCGCCTTTTATCGCACCAAAGGGTTCGGTAGCGCTCGACGGGGTGAGCTTGACCGTCAATGAGGTGGCACAAAACCGCTTCGGGGTTAATATTATCCCGCACACTCTCGCATGCACCAATTTCGGCTCTTTGCGGCCCGGACAGCGGATGAACCTGGAAATCGACCTGATCGCCCGCTATGTCGCTAGGCTTCTCCGGCAAACGCCATGACACGACCGCCCCATATACTTCTCGTCGAGGCGCCCTATTACGCTCACATCGCAGCCGAGTTGAGGCGCGGCGCTGAGCGCGCGCTCGCCGTGGTTGGTGCCACCCATGAGCGCATCGCGGTTCCCGGCGCGTTTGAGATCCCCGCGGCGATCGGCATCGTCGGGCGGGCGAGCGAGCGTTTCGACGGATTTGTCGCGCTCGGGTGCGTGATCCGCGGCGAGACGACACACTACGACCACATCTGCGCCGAAAGTGCGCGGGGGCTTCAGGATCTGGCGGTCCGCGACGGTATCGCTATCGGGTACGGCATCCTGACTGTCGAGAACGAGGCCCAGGCGCTTGCCCGCGCCTCGCCTGACGGCCGAGACAAGGGCGGCGAGGCGGTGCGCGCCGTCCTCGCAATCGTCGATCTGAAGCGGCGTTTGGCGGGAAACGGAGGGTGACCACCTCGGCCGAAAGCGAACAACGTCAGCGCGTCGGCGGCCGTCGGCGCAGCGTGGCTCGGCTGGCGGCGGTCCAAGCACTCTACCAACTCGAGGCGAATGGTGAGTCCGATCCTCGATCGGTTGTGGGTGAGTTTGTCCGGCACCGTTTTGGCCAAGAAATCGAAGGCGATCGGCTGGGCGAGGCCGATCCCGAACTGTTCGCCGACATCGTCTGCGGCGTGACGGATGATCGGGAACGCCTCGACGCCGAAATCTCGGCGGCGCTTACCGAGGGTTGGCCGCTGCCGCGCATCGATTCGGTCCTTCGCGCAATCCTTCGCGCTGGCGCTTATGAGCTGATGCACCGCCGCGATGTGCCGCCACGGGTCTCGCTCAGCGAATATACCGCGATCGCCTACGCCTTCTTCACCGGCAAAGAACCGGGGCTCGCGAACGGCGTCCTCAATCACCTCGCCCACACCTTGCGCAACGGCGACCTCTAGCAGCCATGGCTGGCGGAGTCCCGGGAGAACCCCTCGGCGAGTTCGAGCGCGTTCGTCGCTTTTTCGCCCCGCTCTCCGGGCCGGGTGGTCTCGATCTGCTCGATGACGCCGCCATCGTCGATTGCCGCGCTGGGCAACGTCTTGTTGTCACCGCAGACGCGATCGTCGCCGGTGTCCATTATTTACCGAACGATCCGCCGGAGTTCGTCGCACGCAAGCTATTGCGGGTCAACCTGTCTGACCTCGCGGCGATGGGGGCGCAACCTCTGCATTATCTCCTGACGACGGCGCTTCCAACCGCGCTTGGCTCGGATTGGGTCGCCGAGTTTGCCCGAGGACTGGCCGAGGATCAGCGCCGGTTCGGGATCGACCTCTTGGGCGGCGATTCGGTGGCGACATCGGGTCCGGCCGTGCTGTCGCTGACCGCCATCGGCGAAGTCGCGGCGGGAATGGAGATCAGGCGCAGCGGCGCACGCGCCGGGGACCTCGTGTGGGTATCCGGAACGATCGGGGATGCGTTTCTCGGTCTCGCCTTGTTGCGAGGCGCCTATCAGCAACTCGCCCCCGAGTATCGCGCCCGGCTGATCGGACGCTTCCACATCCCCGATCCGCGCGTCGATCTTGGCCGCCGATTAGCCGGCATCGCGCATGCGATGATTGACGTGTCCGACGGTTTGATCGCCGACCTCGCACACCTCTGCGAGACCTCGTGCGTCGCCGCCGCTGTCGAACTGGCGTTGCTGCCGCTGTCGCCCGCGGCGCGCATCATCGTCGATGGAGAACCGGGCGTCCGAACAGGACTTGCCGTGGGAGGGGACGATTACGAGCTCTTGTTCACTGCACCGGCCGCTTCGACAAAAGCGATCGACGATCTCTCCTCGGTCCTTGGCCTACCGATAACGAGGATCGGCAAGATCGAATCCGGAACAGGCGTGCGGCTCGTCGATGCGGATGGGCGGACCATCTCGGTCGACGAACCCGGCTACCGGCATTTCTAAGCGGCTGCTGGTGCGGTTGCCTGCGGGTTGCTCTTCTGGCATGTTTCGCGCGCGCTGAAATGCCCCGCTGTGCCGGGCTTGGCGGGGCGGGCGCTTCACCTTTGTGGTCGCAAGGAAACCTTTCGGATGCCTTCCGCATATCTGCTGGTCATCGCCTGCGGCGTGCTGGCATTGCTGTACGGCTTGGTCACTAGCCGTCAGGTGTTGACAGCCAACGCCGGCTCCGCCCGGATGCAGGAGATTTCCGGTGCCGTTCTGACTGGGGCGCGCGCGTATCTCAACCGCCAATACCGCGCAATCGCGGTCGTTGGAGTGGTGGTTCTGATCGTGCTCGGAGTGACCCTCGGTGTGCGCGTTGCCATCGGCTATCTGATCGGGGCGGTCCTTTCGGCGTCGGCCGGCTATATCGGCATGAATGTCTCGGTGCGCGCGAATGTCAGGACGGCGCAGGCGGCGCGCGGCGGCCTTAAGGCGGGGCTGGCAATCGCGTTCAAGGCCGGGGCTGTAACGGGATTGCTGGTGGTCGGGCTCGGACTGCTCGGGGTCGGAATCTATTATTTCGTCCTGCGAGCGACGATGCCTGGCGGGGATCTGCGGCCGGTGCTCGAGGCCATGGTGGCGCTGAGCTTTGGCGCCTCGCTGATCTCGATTTTTGCTCGCCTTGGCGGCGGCATCTTCACCAAGGGTGCCGATGTCGGTGCCGACCTCGTCGGCAAGGTCGAGGCTGGCATTCCGGAAGACGACCCGCGCAACCCGGCCGTTATCGCCGACAATGTCGGTGATAACGTCGGCGATTGTGCCGGGATGGCGGCGGATCTGTTCGAAACCTACGCTGTGACGATCGTCGCGACGATGCTGCTCGCAAATATCTTCTTTGCCCCGCCACTGCGCGACAACATGCTGCTGCTGCCGCTGGCGATCGGTGCGGTGTGCATCGCTACCTCGGTGATCGGTACCTTCTTTGTCCGGTTGGGTGCGGATAACGGGATCATGAGGGCTCTGTACAAAGGGCTCATCGCGACCGGGATTCTGTCGGTGGTGGCGATCGCCCTCGTGATCGACTGGCTCCTCGGCCTCTCAGATCCGCTAGCGATGAGCACAGGCGCGTCGGTCACTGGCCTGGGATTGTGGCTCTGTGCAATCGTCGGTCTCGCGGTCACGGGCTTCATCGTCTGGATCACCGAGTATTACACGGCGACCGCCTATCGACCGGTACGCAGCATCGCGCTGAGTTCGACCACCGGACACGGCACAAACGTGATCCAAGGTCTCGCGGTGTCGATGGAGGCAACGGCGTTGCCGGTCGTGGTGATCTGCGTAGGTATCATCGTCTCTTTTCTGATCGCCGGTCTGTTTGGGATCGCGGTGGCTGCGACGACAATGCTAGCGCTTGCCGGGATGATCGTGGCGCTCGATGCGTATGGCCCGGTCACCGACAATGCCGGCGGCATCGCCGAGATGGCCGACCTGCCGCGCGAGGTGCGGCGCACGACCGATGCGCTAGACGCGGTCGGCAACACGACCAAGGCGGTGACCAAGGGCTACGCGATAGGTTCCGCTGGCCTCGCCTCACTCGTGCTCTTTGCCGCATACACCGAGGATCTAAAGCACTATTTTCCGACTCTCGATGTCCATTTCGGACTGCAGGACCCCTACATCGTAATTGGGCTATTTATCGGCGGGCTCCTGCCTTATCTGTTTGGCTCGCTAGGCATGACAGCGGTCGGACGGGCGGCCGGCTCGGTGGTCGTCGAAGTGCGGCGCCAGTTCCGCGAGATTCCGGGCATCATGCAGGGCAACGCTAAGCCGGACTATGGCCTTGCCGTCGACATGCTGACCCGTGCGGCAATCCGCGAAATGATCGTTCCGTCCCTGCTGCCGGTACTGGCGCCGATCGTTCTGTACATCATCATCTCGCTGGTCGCCGGGCGGGCCGCCGCGTTCAGTGCGCTGGGCGCCATGTTGCTTGGCACCATCGTGACCGGGATCTTTGTCGCAATCTCGATGACTTCGGGTGGGGGTGCGTGGGATAACGCCAAGAAGTACATCGAGGAAGGCCATCACGGCGGCAAGGGCTCCGAACCCCATAAAGCCGCGGTGACCGGGGATACCGTCGGCGATCCCTACAAGGATACCGCGGGTCCAGCGGTCAACCCGATGATAAAGATCACCAACATCGTGGCCCTGCTGCTGCTCGCGATCCTTGCGAAATGGGCGGGCTGAACTCGCAATCGTCCGACAGGGGATCAGTCTGGTCGGCCGGTTTGGTGGGTGTTGCCGGTACCGCTGCCCCCGCCCGTGCCGCTTGCGCTGCCGTTGAACTTTCCGAGGTTGCCGATCACTTGCTCGAGGAATGACAGCTCACGGCCGGGTGCCGGCGTCGCCCTGGCAACCGGAATAATTTCCTTGCCGTCCTCCAAGCCTTTGTGATCGACGACTGTAACGACCCCCTGGTCATCAAAGTTTACGATATAGACTTGCTGGTCGAGTACATTCGGGTCGAAGAAGGCGACTTGCCCGGTGCGCCGGCTGATGTAGTACCAGGATTTGTCATTGAAGATACTGACGCTTGATGGCGAACCGAGGATCTTGATCACTTCGTCTTTGGTGGTGCTGCCTGGATGAACCTCGGCAATCTTATCCTGCGAGGGCAGGTTGCCGCGCTGCTCGACGCTCGTCGCGCAGCCCGCAACCAGCGCCATCCCCGAAATTACGCCGAAGATGGAAAATCGATGCCAAATGAGGATTGCTCGCCGGTGGAACATGGGATCACGCATCCGGTTCTCCGTTGAAGCAAGTCGGGGCCGCGCCCATTTCTGCCTCACAGCTTTAGCCGGGAGCAGTTCGTTGTCAACGTCTCCAGCGGTTTAAAGTGCAGTGGTGACCTTTCCAGCCTGCGTGTCCCCGAGCGCGCCCCCTTTCTTCGTGCTATGGAAGAATCGCAGTGACCGATATCATACCCGAATTCTCTCGTCTTGTTCCGATCGCACGGCTCGGTTCCGCCGTATTTCGTCAGCAGATAAAAGCAACGCAGAGCGAACGCGAGAAACTTTCCCGGCGTTTCGACCTACTCGCCCTCGACCTTCTGACCGCCGCTGTCGAGCTTCGTCGCCGGGGAGATGAGGTCATCGTGTTGGAAGCTACTTTCGAGGCCGAGTTCGTGCAGAGCTGCGCCGTCACGCTCGAGCCGGTCGCTGGCGCAGTATCCGACCGCTTCATGCTTGTCTATGGCCCTGCCAACGCTGAGCAGGAAATCGGATCGCAACGCGACGATGCAGCTTTCGAGCCATTGAATGGCGATGTGATCGACATTGGAGAGGCGGTGGCGCAGGAGCTCTCGCTCTCGCTGCCGGCCTTTCCACGGCACCCCGACGCGAAGGTTGACGCCGAAACCTTGGTGGCAGCGAGCGAAAGACCCTTCATTTCCCTAGCGCGCCTTAAGCAGCGTGAGGAACGCTGACAGGTTCGCGAGGCAAAAGCTGAACAGCTGCCGGGCCTTGCAGGACAGCCGCATGATTGTTGCCGTGGCTTCTGTTTTTGGCTAATTAGCGGCGTTCTTTTGCGTCGCTTTTCGCGAAAGCGAGCTTGCCATGGCCGTCCCAAAAAAGAAAACCTCGCCGTCGCGCCGCAACATGCGACGCTCGCACCATGCGCTCAAACCTGCCGCCTACGTGGAATGCCCCAATTGCGGCGAGTTGAAGCGTCCGCATCATCTCTGCAAAGCGTGCGGGTACTACGACGGACGCGAGGTGATCGCGGCGAAATCGGAGACGCCCTGACCAACGAACTCGGCTCAGAGGTCGGGCACGGTGAGCGACACCATCACGATTGCCATCGATGCGATGGGCGGTGATCGCGCTCCGGGCATCGTATTGAAAGGTGCCGAGATCGCACTGCAACGATATCCCAACGTTCGCTATCTGTTGTTTGGCGCGGAAGGCGAGATGCGACCGCTTATCGCGAAGCTACCGAGCCTCGGCGGGATGGTGACGCTTTGCCACACGTCCGAGGTCGTGGCAGACGATGCGAAACCATCACTGGCGCTTCGCACCGGACGGCAATCGAGCATGCGGCTGGCAATCGACGCTGTCGCCGACGGCCGGGCCGACGGGGTCGTTTCTGCTGGCAACACCGGTGCGCTGATGGCAATGGCCAAATTCGCGCTCAAGATGTTGCCGGGGATTGATCGGCCGGCAATTGCGTCGTTCTTCCCGACCCAGCGCGGCGAGAGCGTGATGTTGGACCTCGGTGCCAACATCGAATGCGACGCCGAGAACCTTGTGCAGTTTGCGCTAATGGGTGACGTATTCGCGCGGACCGTGCTCGGTCTGATCGAGCCCACCGTTGGCCTGCTCAATGTTGGCGCAGAGGATTTGAAGGGCAATAACGCCGTTCGCGCCGCCAGCGCTCGGTTGCGTCTCGCGATAACGCCGATCCAGTTTTATGGGTTCATCGAAGGCGATGATATTGCTGCGGGCACCGTCGACGTCGTCGTTACCGACGGCTTCACCGGCAATGTCGCCGTCAAGACGGCAGAGGGAACGGCCAAGCTTTTCAGTGAGTTCCTTGAGGCGGCCTTTCACCACTCGCTGTCAGCGCGGATCGGCTATCTTTTTGCACGCCGAGCGCTCAGGAAACTCCGGATGCGTTGCGATCCGCGCCGCTACAACGGCGCCATATTTTTGGGTTTGGGCGGAATCGCGGTCAAAAGCCACGGCTCGACTGACGCTTTCGGCTTCGCGAACGCCATCGGTGTTGCCATCGACATGAAAGTGAACGGCTTTCTCGATAAGATCCGAGTGGAGCTGGAGCGCCTTAACGAAGCGCGGTCCCTGCCGCAGCCGGCGACCCTCTAACCGCTGGGACGATGACCCTGCGATCCCAGGTCGCTGGATGCGGCGCCTACCTACCCGAGCGGATCGTTACGAATCACGAACTCGCTGGCCGCCTCGACACCTCAGATGAATGGATCCGCCAGCGGACCGGGATCGGCGAACGCCGGGTTGCCGCACCGGGGGAGTTGACATCCGACCTCGCCGTCCGTGCCGCCGAACGTGCGCTGAGCAACGCCGGCATGAAAGGCAGCGACCTCGATCTGCTCGTCGTTGCGACGGCGACTCCGGACAACACCTTTCCGGCCACTGCTACGAAAGTACAGGCGCGGCTCGGGATGAGACGAGGCGCGGCCTTCGACGTTCAAGCAGTCTGCGCCGGGTTTATCTTTGCATTATCGGTCGCCGACAACGCTCTGCGTCTCGGCCAAGCGCGAACCGCGCTGGTGGTCGGGGCGGAGACATTCTCTCGCATTCTTGATTGGGCGGATCGAGGCACCTGCGTCCTTTTCGGCGACGGAGCCGGAGCGCTCGTTCTGCGGGCGGTCCCAGCCGCGGCGCCGGGCGGCCGCTTTATTCTCTCGAACCATTTGCATTCTGACGGACGTCAATATGACATTCTCTATGTCGACGGCGGGCCGTCCTCGACCCGTTGCACGGGCTTTCTGCGGATGGAAGGACGCGAGGTCTTCCGGCTGGCGATCCAACATTTGAGCTCTGTAGTCGACGAGGCGCTCGCCGCAAATGACCTTACCGCGTCGGATATCGACTGGCTTGTCCCGCATCAAGCAAACAGCCGCATCATCGATGGCATGGGCAGAAAGCTCGGCCTGTCGAAGGACAAGGTGGTCGTCACGATCGAACGCCACGCCAACACCTCGGCGGCCTCGATTCCGCTTGCCATCCAGGCGGCCGTCGAGGACGGGCGGATTCAACCGGGGCATCTCGTCTTGATGGAGGCTCTGGGCGGCGGGCTTAGTTGGGGAGCGAGCTTGGTGCGCTGGTAGTTGTGCCGGGGGTACTCTGCCGCCGCTTGAATGGAACGTGACAACGCTTTGGAATTTGACGAGATTTTTGCCACGGGTTACGCTTCCGGCAAAGAAAGGGAGGGCCTCATGGCTGGAGAAACGGTCACTCGCGCGCGGCTCAGCGAGGCGGTTTATCAAGAGGTCGGATTGTCGCGGAACGAGTCGGCTGAGCTTGTCGAAGCGGTGATCGCCGAAATCTCCGGCGCACTCGAGCGTGGAGAGGCTGTTAAGATTTCATCATTCGGAAGTTTTGCCATCCGGCAGAAGGGCCAACGCATCGGCCGTAACCCTAAGACTGGCCAAGAAGTACCGATCAGCCCGCGACGGGTTCTCGTCTTCCGTGCCTCGCACACTCTCAAGGATCAAATCAATCAGGGTTTGACCGATGCGGGCGGAGGTAGGACGCTCTCTGCGTCGGGGGCCAAGGCACCCTTGGCGTGAGGTGACCCAGGCGAATACACCGGCAGTCTCCCGGCGCGCCGGTAAATCGGGAGCTGCCTATCGCACCACCGGAGAAGTTTCCGAGGAACTCGACCTTCCGGCCCATGTACTCCGCTTCTGGGAATCCAAATTTCCTGAGATCAAGCCGCTGAAGCGCGGGGGTGGCCGCCGTTACTATCGGCCGGAGGACGTTGACTTGCTGCGGCAGATCCGACATTTCCTGTATCAGGAGGGATACACTATCCGTGGGGTCCAGAAGCTGCTCCGCGAGGGCGGGCCGCGGGGCAAGGAGGCCCCAGGGAGGCCGGTCGAGAAAGATGCGCCGGCAACGCTGTTTCCTCTCGATCCGGTCGCCGATCTGCCGAGCGCTGCGGTGGCTCCCATACCCTCTCGGCAAGCCCTGCAAACGGCTCTGGAGGAGGTGCGGCGCGAGCTCCTGGAAATCCGGGCATTGCTCAACAAGCTCCTGGCCTAGTGATCAGCTGAATTGAGGTGTCGTGCCCTGCGGCAAGTTGCACTGCCCCAGGCGTATCGCTATGATCGATTGTGTCGGCAGAGCCGCCCCGGTCGGAGCGTAGCGCAGCCTGGTAGCGCATCAGCATGGGGTGCTGAGGGTCGTGAGTTCGAATCTCACCGCTCCGACCATCCCCCTCTCCTTTTCCCGCCGGCTTTCCGCCGATCGGAGCAGGGACGAAGTGGACAGAGACATGAACGCTCCCCGGGCCGATCTCGAACCGTGGCAGTGGCCAGAGGAACAGTGGCGCAAACTTGTCAACCGGGTCCGCGCCGGGCGGCGATTGCGGCCTGCCGAGTGGCGGGACGGCGCGCGTTGCGCCGTAGCGCTGTCGTTCGACAGCGACCATGAGACCAGCGACTTGCGCGATGGTGGCAAGTCGATCGGCCGCTTGGCTTGGGGCCAGTTCGGCAATCGAGTTGGCGTACCACGGATCCTCGACCTGCTCGACAAATACGCTATCAAGGGCTCGTTCTACGTGCCGGCGGTAACCGCCCTCCTCCACCCCAAGGAGCAGCGCCGGGTGGTGGCCGAAGGCCATGAAATCGGTATTCATGGCTGGATCCACGAGTTGAATTCGAGTTTGCCGCATGAAGCTGAACGCGACCTGATGAGGCGCTCGGCCGATACCCTCGAGCAGATCGCCGGCGTCCGGCCGGTTGGCTTGCGCACCCCATCCTGGGACTTCAGCCAGCATACATTGCAAATCGAGCAGGAGATGGGGCTGCTCTACGATTCTTCACTGATGAGTGACGAGGACTGCTACGAGCTCTTGCTCGACGGCGCGCCGACCGGAGTCGTCGAGCTTCCTGTCGAGTGGGTGCGCGACGACGCGGTCTATTTCATGATGAATCGGTTTTCGGCGCTGAGGCCCTATACGCCGCCGACCGACGTGCTCGATATCTTCCGTCGCGAATTCGATGCCGCCTACAACGAGGGCGGCATCTTCCAGCTCACTATGCATCCGCACATCATCGGCTATCGTTCGCGGATCTGGATCCTCGAGGAAATCATCCGTCACGCCAAAGCGCACAAAGGGGTGTGGTTTGCCACCCATGCCGAGGTTGTCGACTGGGCAAAACAGCACGCAGCCTGAGACGGTGGACGAGGCGCCGCCAACGCCCACGAGGTGCGGCCATGTCGCGCTGATCGGCGCGCCGAACGCCGGCAAGTCGACTCTGCTCAACCGGCTCGTTGGCCGCAAGCTCGCCATCGTCACGCCCAAGCCGCAGACAACGCGGTCCCGACTGCTCGGTATCGCGATCGAAGGTCAGGCGCAGATTATCTATGTCGATACCCCGGGCATCTTCGCACCGCGCCGCCGCCTCGACCGAGCGATGGTCGCGGCGGCTTGGTCGGGCGCCGGGGATGCCAACCGGGCGGTGTTGCTGGTCGATGCCGCCCGTGGCGTCGACCACGATACATGTCGCATTGTCGACCGCCTTGCCGAGCGGGGTCAGGAATCGATCCTCGCTTTGAACAAAATCGATCTCGTTCAGCGCGATAGCCTGCTCACCCTCGCCGACACGCTGTCGCGCGAAGGCCGATTCAACCCTGTCTTTATGATCTCAGGCCAGACTGGCGATGGGGTCGACGATCTGAAGCGGTATCTTGTTGCAGCCTTGCCGCAAGGTCCTTGGTTGTTCCCCGATGACCAGCTTTCTGACATGCCCGAGCGGGTGATCGCCGCCGAGATGACGCGTGAGCAGGTCTTTCTGCAGCTGCGTGACGAGCTGCCGTACGGCTCGACGGTTGAGACTGAGCGGTGGGAGGACAAAAAGGACGGGAGTGTACGGATCGAGCAGGTGATCTTCGTCCAACGGCCGAGCCAACGCGCGATCGTCCTGGGCGAAGGCGGGCGGCGGATCAAGTCCATCGGGGCCCGCGCGCGCGCAGAGCTGGAGCATCTGCTCGACCGTCGGGTCCATCTGTTCCTGTTTGTCAAAGTGAGCGAGAATTGGGTCGAGGACCGCGAGCGCTACGCAGCCCTCGGGCTCGATTACGACGTCTGATGCGATGGCAAGATACCGGGTTCGTCCTGGCAGTGCGCCGCCATGGCGAGAGCGCCTTGATCGTCGAGCTACTAACCCGCGAGCGCGGGCGGCACGCCGGCTTGGTTCGCGGCGGGCAGTCGCCCAAAGCCCGCGCAGTATTGCAGCCGGGCAACGAGGTTGCCGCGGTGTGGCGCGGACGCCTCGCCGAGCATCTCGGCACCATCGGCTGTGAGCTGGTGCGGGCTCATGCGGCACGCGTGCTCGACGATCCAAGCCGACTTGCTGGTCTGACCTCGGCAGCGGCAGTGGTTGCAGCCGCGTTGCCGGAGCGCGAACCCCATGCGGATGTTTTTGTCTCGTTCGCGCGCTTGATCGAAGCCCTCGATTCGGGCATCGACTGGCCGGCGCAGTATGTGAGGTGGGAAGAGGATCTGCTGGGCGCGTTGGGGTTTGGCCTCGATCTCAGCCGTTGCGCCGTATCGGGATCGACGGTTGACCTCGCTTACGTGTCACCCCGCTCGGGGCGGGCGGTATCGCGGACGGAGGGTCTACATTATCATGGTAAGCTGCTGGGTTTGCCCGAGTTTCTCTGGCGCGATTCGCCGGCCGATGAGGCCCAACTCGTCCTGGGCATGAGCCTGACCGGGCATTTCCTGGCGCACCACGTGTTCGCGCCGCAAGGCCGTACCCTCCCGCCGGCGCGGGTCCGGCTGGCCGAGCGCATGCGGCTAGCTGCGGCGGCTGCTACGATCGGCGGCTGAGAACGCTGCGTTCCCCCTTCTACTCGAGGTTATCGACGCATGCCCGCGACGGCCCTTTCCGGCGAGGTCCGCAACGTTGACTTCGCGGATGCACTCGGCGAGCGCTATCTCTCCTATGCGCTCTCGACGATCATGTCCCGCTCGCTGCCTGATGTGCGTGACGGGCTCAAGCCGGTGCATCGCCGGATCTTGCACGCGATGCAGCAGCTCCGCCTCGATCCTGGCTTGGGCTACAAGAAGTGTGCGCGGGTGGTCGGCGACGTGATCGGCAAGTTCCACCCGCATGGCGAGCTGGCGGTTTACGATGCGCTAGTCCGGCTCGCGCAGGATTTCTCGCAGCGCTACCCGCTGATAGATGGACAAGGGAACTTCGGCAATCTCGACGGCGACAACGCCGCAGCCATGCGCTACACCGAGAGCCGACTGTCGCCCGTGGCGCAGGAGATGCTTGACGGGATCGACGAGGATGCCGTCAATTTCCGCCCGACCTATGACGGCGAAGACCGCGAGCCGGTCGTCCTGCCCGCCCGCTTTCCTAACTTGCTCGCAAACGGCGCCGCGGGGATCGCGGTCGGCATGGCGACCAGCATCCCGCCGCACAATGTCGGCGAGCTGTGCGCGGCGCTGTTGCACTTGATCGCGAACCCGGCTTGTGCGGCGGGCGAGCTCGCCGAACTTGTGCCGGGACCGGACTTCCCGACTGGCGGCGTCCTGGTAGAGCCATCGGACAGCATTTGCCAGGCCTACGAGACCGGCCGCGGCAGCTTTCGGCTGCGGGCCCGCTGGGCGACCGAGACGCTCGGCCATGGGCTCTACCAGATCGTGGTCACCGAGGTGCCATTTCAGGTGCAAAAAGGGCGGCTCATCGAGAAGATCGCAAGTTTGCTCGAGGAGAAAAAGCTGCCGCTGCTCGCCGATGTGCGGGACGAATCGGCCGAGGATGTCCGTCTCGTGCTCGAGCCGAAGACTCGCAATGTCGATGCCGAGATGCTGATGGAGCAGCTCTTTCGCCTGACCGAGCTCGAAACCCGCGTACCGCTCAACCTCAATGTCCTCGACCCGTTCGGGGTGCCGCGGGTGATGAACCTGAAGGAGGCCTTGCAGGCTTTTCTCGACCACCGCCGGACCGTGCTGCAGCGCCAGAGCCGCCATCGGCTCGCCGCGGTCGCCCGACGCATCCAGATCCTGCGCGGCCAGATCATCGTCTACGTCAATCTCGACGAGGTGATCCGCATCATCCGCGAAGGCGACGATCCGAAGGCCGAGATGATCGCCCGCTGGGAGCTGACCGAGGTCCAGGCGGAGGCGATCCTCGATATGAGGCTGCGCGCCTTGCGCCGTCTCGAAGAGATCGAGATCCGCAAGGAGCTGGCCACTCTGGCAACGGAGGAAGAACAGCTCGCCAGGCTGTTGTCGAGCGAAAAAAAACAATGGCGCACGGTGGCCAAGGAGGTCAGCGAGATCGCGGCCGAGTTCGGCAGCGGCACACCGCTCGGCCGGCGCCGTACCGAGCTCGCCGCCGCTCCTGAGCCGGTCGAGATTCCCGCCGAGGCGCTGGTCGAACGCGAGGCGGTGACAGTGCTGTGCTCGGAGAAGGGTTGGATTCGAGCCGTCAAGGGGCACAACGTCTCGGCCGCGGAGCAGAAATACAAGGAGGGCGACGGGCCGCGTTTCGTGGCTGCCGCCGAGACCACCGACCGCCTAATCGTCTTTGGCACCAATGGGCGGTTTTACACGATCGGGGTCGATCGACTGCCGGGCGGACGCGGGCACGGCGAGCCGCTCCGGCTGATGATCGATCTGCCGAACGAGCATGACGTCGTCGCGATGTTCCCGTATCGGCCCGGCATGGAACTGCTCGTCGCGGCAACCGACGGGCGCGGTTTTGTCGTCGATGGCGAGGAGGCGGTAGCGCAGACCCGCGCCGGTAAGCAGGTGCTGACCCCCGCCGAGGGTGCGGTCGGCCGGGTGTGCGTGCGAGCCGAGGGGGGCGACGCCGTCGCTTTGATCGGCGACAACCGCAGGCTGCTGATCGTTAAGCTCGACGACATCCCGCTGATGACGCGCGGCCGCGGCGTCATCCTGCAGCGCTACAAATCGGGCGGACTGGCCGATTGCAAAGTGTTCCGCCTTGCCGACGGCCTCTCATGGCGTCAGGGCGAAAGCCGCACTCGCACCGAGACCAATCTCGTCCCATGGCTTGGCGCGCGCGGCGGCGCCGGCCGGTTCGTCCCCGCTGGCTTCCCGCGGGCGAACCGATTCAGCTGACAGAGAACCGGGGCTACCTGCTCATTGTTCGGGGTCGCATTCCCCGACGAGGCGTCGCGACCCTGTCCTTACAGCGTGGTGGCAAAGAGGATAATGCCAGCGACGACGGCAGCCCCGCCGACTGTAATTCCTGAGTAATTTAGCGACTCGGGCTTTAGGTGCGCAGTCGCGGCAACGCCCCAGAGCAAGATGCCAAAGAGCACAAATACCGCTGCGAGGATTCTTTTGCGAGCCCTCCTGCGATGTCGTGAGGTCCTGTCCTTGCCGTGGATTGCCATCGGGAACGACCTTTCCCTACCGGCGCCTCGCCTCCCGCTCGTCGGTGGGGACGAGATTACGCGGCTGATCAGCGCCGGAAAAGAGGATTAACCATGCCGGACCGTCGAAGGCGAAAGCCCGACTGGCTTCCTGTCGATCGCGGCGCGAGTGCGACGCGATCCTAGCGCGTGAGGCAGTCTTGCCGGGAAAACGAAACGGGCGCATTCTGACCGATAGTCTTAGCTAGCGCAGAGGGAGAAACCCATGTCCAGAATCAAGCACATCGCACTAACGACGAAAGATCCTGGGAAAACAGCTGCTTTCTATAAAGAGGCTTTCGGCTTGCAGGAGATCCGGCGCGCTCCGAACGGAGCGGTGTTCCTGACTGATGGCTATATCAACCTGGCGATTTTGAATTGGAAGACGGAAAAATCCGCCGACGTCGGTGCCAACGGACCTAATTACAGCGGCATTCATCACTTTGGTTTTGAGGTCGAAGACCTCGCTGAGGCCGCAACCAGGCTGGAACGCGCGCAAGGCGAGCGGCTTGAGGAGAAAGCGGGTCTCGATACTGAAATGGCTGCCGGCGGCCATCGCAATTTCGAGATGAAATGGGCGGGCCCCGACGGGGTAGTGATCGACATCTCCCACACAGGGTGGGAAACGCAACCGAAATAAGGAATTCGGGGAGGAAACAGATGGCTGGTAACTTCACGATCTGCGTCGGGACGGTCGGAACCGGAGCTTGGCTGAGCCCGGACGGCGGCGAGAGCTGGCGGCAGGTGCGCCAAGGTCTGTGGGCTGAAAGCCGGGTGTTCGGCTTCGCGGTCCATCCGAAACAGCCGCGGACACTGCTGGCCGGCGCGGATGACGGCGTCTATCGCAGTGAGGATGGCGGTGAGCGCTTCGAGCGGCTCGAGTCGCCGATGAACGCGCTGCATGTCTGGAAGGTCGCCTACGATCCGACGGACCCGAATACTATCTTCGCAGGCACCCGGCCGGCGGCGCTCTACCGGTCGACCGATGGCGGACGGCATTGGGAGAAACTTCGCGCCGACATCGCCGAAGAATGCCCGAATGTTCGCGTGCCGCGAGTGACGGCGCTGACCGTCGACCCATCAGACCATCGCATCGTGTGGGCCGGCATCGAGGTCGACGGCGTGCGGCGCAGCCGCGACGGCGGAGAAAGCTGGACGCGGATCGCGGGCGGTCTCGACGATCCCGATATCCATGACACGGCGGTCAGCGCCAATGGCGCCAAAACCGTGCTGACCAGCACCCCGCGGGAGATCTTTGCGAGCACTGACGGCGGAGAGAGCTGGGAGGGATTGGGTGTCGGTAAACATTTCCGCCTGCCCTACTGCCGCAGTCTGGCACTGAAGGCCGACGACCCCAAGGTCCTTTTCGTCGCCACGGGTGATGGAGCAATCGGGAGTACCGGAGCGATCCAGCGTTCCAAAGACGGTGGGCGAAGCTGGCAGGCGCTGCCGCTACCGGTCGAGCCCAATTCGCCGATCTGGGCATTCGCGACCCATCCGTCGCAACCCAACCGTATCCTCGCCTGCAGCCACTACGGCGAGCTGTTTGCCAGTCACGATGCCGGAGACTCCTGGGTCAAATTGCGCCGCGAATTCGCCGAGACCCGTGCCCTGGTCTGGACCCCGAATTAGTCTGCGGCTCGTGCAGCATACCGGCTGTAGGCTCTCCGCCTTCAGGGGCGGGGAGAGTCAGTCGCCAGCACGGGGACGGCGTGTTTTGCGCACGTCACCTCGGCGTGGCTGACGGTTGACGGCGCGGCAAAGAAAGCTGACAGTTCCAAGACGATCCTGTCATCAGGGTAAGGCCCAGTTCTTGTCCAGACCGCTGGAACTCGTCGGCAACAAACCACAGGGATCAGGCCGCGTGCGGCGGTAACCGATCACGATTAGGAGGGAAGCATATGCCTAACGACCTAGCACCGGCAGCCGAGGATCAGGTGACCAGGGCGCGGCTCGGCGCCTTGCATGGCGTCAGGGTGGTGGATCTGACCCAGTTCGAGGCCGGGACGTCCTGCACCCTGACCTTGGGATGGCTCGGCGCCGAGGTGATCAAGGTCGAGGAGCCGACCAGGGGTGAGCAAGGCCGCGGCGCCTCCACCGACAAGAAGGGAGTCGATTCTCAATACTTCATGTTGCTCAATGCCAACAAGAAGAGCGTCACCGCCAATCTGAAGACCGACAAGGGGCGCGCCATTCTGCGCGGGCTGATCGAAAAGGCCGATGTCTTTGCCGAGAATTTCGCGCCGGGCGTCATCGAACGGCTGGGCTTTGGCTATGACGTCGTGCGCGAGATCAACCCCCGCATCATCTATATCTCGGTCAAGGGCTTCGGCGACGACAGTCCATACAAGAATTACCTGGCCTTTGACATGATTGCGCAGGCAACCGGGGGTGCCATGTCGATCACCGGCGAGCCCGACGGCCGCCCGATCAAGCCCGGTCCAACGATCGGCGACACCGGTACCGGGCTGCACGCCGCCATCGGCGTCTTGGCGGCGCTCTATCAGCGCCAGTTCACCGGTGAGGGTCAGCTGATCCGCTGTGCGATGCAGGACTGCGTGATCAATTACGGGCGCATTTCCTATGCTGCCCAGTATCTGTGGGGTCATGCCGCTCCGCGCATGGGCAATCAGAGCATCATGGGCACCAATTCACCGAGCGAGACCTATCCGTGCAAGGGCGGCGGACCCAACGACTATTGCTATATCTATACGTCGCGTGCCAACCAAGCGCATTGGGAACGCATCCTAAAGATGATGGGGCGCGAGGATCTGATCGGCGATACGCGTTTCGACAGCCCGGAGGAGCGGTTCAAGAACCGCCATGTGGTCGACGAAATGCTGTCCAAATGGACCGTTCAATACGACAAGCTCGAGGTCATGCGGAGACTCGGCGAGCAGGGCATTCCCGCCGGCGCGGTGATGGATACGATGGAGCTGTCGAACGATCCGGACCTCAATCGGCGCGAAATCTTTGTCACCGTAAAGCATCCGGTGCGCGGCGACTTCAAGATGCCGGGCTGGCCGGTCAAGATGAGCGCCTCAAAAGTGCCGATCACCGCTGCACCTCTGCTCGGCGCGGACACCGAGACCGTCTATGGCAGCCTGCTCGGGCTGAACAAGGACGAGATCGCCGCCCTGCGCGAAGAAAAAGCCATCTGAGCCGACATCCTCCCATCTTCCTCCTGCACGCGCGGGAGGAAGATGGGAGAGCATCCGGGGGACCAGGATGAACACGACCGGCGGCGGCGCGACAGATACCGCTCCAGTACACCTACGCTGGGAGCCGGCTCGGAGCTATCCCGATCCCGCGATCCAAACCCTCGATCCTCGTTTCGACGAGATCAAGCCGCCGATGAATTCGGGTCTCGAGCGTTTGGCGACAGGGTTTCGCTGGGCCGAGGGGCCGGCGTGGTTTGGCGATGGCCGCTACCTGATATGGAGCGACATCCCCAACAACCGCATCATGAAGTGGGAAGAAGAAACCGGCGAGGCCAGCGTGTTTCGCAGACCCTCCAATCACGCCAACGGTAATACGCGCGACCGCCAGGGGCGGCTCGTTACCTGCGAGCACGAGGGAAGACGCGTCACCCGCACCGAATATGACGGCTCGATCACCGTCATTCTCGACCGGTTTGACGGCAAGCGGCTCAATTCGCCAAACGACGTCATCGTCAAATCCGACGGTTCGATCTGGTTCAGCGATCCGGCCTTTGGAATCCTCGGCAATTACGAGGGCGATAAGGCCGCGCCCGAATTGCCGACCAATGTCTATCGGGTCGATGCCAGAACCGGTCAGGCGACGGTGGTGGCTGGCGATCTCAATTTCCCGAACGGGCTGTGCTTCTCCCCGGACGAATCCAAGCTCTACATCGTCGAATCTCGGGCCCGGCCGACGCGTCTGATCCACGTCTATGATGTGGCCGATAACGGCACGAAGCTCGCCAATGGCCGCGTCTTCCACAACGCCGGGGACGGAAGCCCGGATGGCTTCCGCTGCGATGTCGACGGCAATCTATGGTGCGGATGGGGTGGCAGCGAAGCGCTGAACGGCGTCGTCGTGTTCGCCCCGGACGCGACGATGATCGGCCGCATCAATCTCCCCGAACGTTGCGCCAATCTGTGTTTCGGAGGGCGCAAGCGAAACCGCCTGATGATGGCTGCCAGCCGGTCGATCTATTCTATCTATGTGAACACCCGGGGTGCGATAGGCGGCTGAAGCCGAGGCTCTGGTGCCCTCGGTAAATTTCTCCTAAACTCTGCTGTTCAACCAGTGGAGGAACGGATGAAACGCCTATACTTGCTCAGCTTACTGCTGATGGTTGCAGCCTGTGCGACACCGCCTCCCCCACCTCCTCCGCCACCGCCCCCGCCCCCTGCCCCGCAGCCCCCGCCACCGTACCTGGTCTTCTTTGACTGGAACAGCGCTGTCGTGGGTCCAAGCGGGCGAGAGGTCATCAAGTTGGCTGCCGATGCGTTCCGAGCCGGCGCCCCCGTAACTATCCAAGTCACCGGGTATACCGACACCTCCGGCTCGGCCGACTACAACCAACGGCTGTCCGTGCGGCGGGCCAACGCCGTAGCCGCCGTGCTCGTTCAGGATGGCGTGCCACAGAACGATCTCGTGGTCACGGGGCGTGGCGAGAACGACTTGCGCGTACCTACGCCGGATGGCGTCCGCGAGCCGCAAAACCGCCGTGTCGAGATCGTCGAGGGTGGCGCCCCGCCAACGGCGATGCGATAATTCCGCCCAATAAAAGGGGCGCCGCCGGCGCCCCTTTTTACGCAGGAATAAAAACCGACCGCCTAAACCTCCTCGTAGGCGAGGCGCCGGATCTTTTCCAAATTGCGGCCTTCGATGCGGATCAGCCGGGTCGAACCGCTGCGACTGGGCGAGTGGAGATCACCTTCGTTATAGACGTGAGCCACGCCCGGGGTGAGGGTGTATTTTTTGACGAGTCGCACTTTTCCGGGCCTATCTTCAGTCGCAGGCTCGACCAATGCCCAGTCGCTCATCACAGTCTCGCCGCGCGCCTGACCATAGATCGCCCAGCTTGGACCGTGATCGTGTGGCTTGCTCTCTCTGGCACCGTGGTTGACATGGCCAAGAATGCAGAACCCGAGTTCCCTATCCTCATAGAGGATTTTCCGCTCCGGAACGTCGTCACCGAGATGAATGGCGACGAAGTCGTCGTCCTTCAGCACCTCTTCGACGAGCGCGCAGACTTTCTTGCGGCCTGCGACGCCGGGATCGTCGGTCAGGATGCGATGACACGCGGCCGAGAACTGCTCTAGAGTGTAGCCCATCAACCATCTCCTCATTGCCAACGTCGCCGCTTTACGCTGCTCGCGGCGAGCCTATCCTTGCATCAGGGTTCGCACAAGATCCGGGACAAGCGCCGCGCGCGGCGCGCCGGGTGACACTGTACCGGAATCCGGGCGCGATCGCGAGGAGAGGACAGCTCGATGGACCACAATGCCAATGCGCCAGCGCAACCCGCGGGAGAAGGGCTCGAGCGTACCCCGCAGCGTATCGCACGGATGGTGCTGGCTGCGGCGCTGGTCCTGCTTGGGCTGTGGATCCTGCACCGATATCTCGCCGCGCTCGCCTGGGCCGCTGTATTGGCAATCGCCCTCTGGCCCCTCTACCGGCGCTTGCTTGGCGCGCTCACAGGACACGGGCAGCGAATCGTAGCGCCACTAATCCTCACGCTGTCGATCGGGCTCGTTTTCATTGTGCCGTTCGTCTATGCCGCAGTGGAGGTGGCGCGCGAGACACAGGTCTTTGTCCAATATCTGGTTGATGCGCGACACAACGGGATCCCGGTGCCGGAGTGGGTGCCACAGCTTCCCGGTGTCGGTTACCCGCTCGAGGAGTGGTGGCGGAGCAACTTGAGCGACCCGAAGGCTGCAGAAGAACTGCTCGGACGCATTTACTCGCGGGTCCCGGCGGAATCGGCTCGGGCGGTTGGCGGGGAGATAGTCCATCGGCTAATCCTCTTCGGGTTCACCTTGCTCACCCTGTTCTTCCTGTTTCGCGATGGCGTGGCTTTGAGCCGGCGACTGATTGGCCTGAGTGATCTTCTGCTGGGCGCGCAGGGCGAACGGATCGGGCGACACATGATGCAGGCGGTGCTCGGAACCGTGAACGGCTTGGTGCTCGTAGGGTTGGGCGAGGGCGTCCTGCTGGGCATCGCGTATATCGTCGCAGGCTTGCCGCATCCCGTGTCGTTTGCGGTATTGACGGGCATACTCGCAGTGATCCCGTTCGGTGCGCCGGTCGTCTTCGGCGCCGCCGCCTTGTACTTGGCAGCGGCCGGCAGCACAGCTGCCGCCGCCGCCGTATTCGGCTTCGGGGTCGCGGTCGTCTTTGTCGCCGATCACTTCATCCGGCCTGTCCTAATCGGCGGAGCGGTCCGCTTGCCGTTCCTATGGGTGCTGCTGGGCATCCTCGGCGGATTGGAGACCTTTGGCATATTGGGGCTGTTTCTCGGCCCGGCGGTCATGGCCGCGCTGATCTCGCTGTGGCGGGAATGGACCGACGCCGCCCAGACGCGCGTCGTCTGACCCAGCACCTCACTCCTTGCGCGCGATCGCGAAAAACGTTTCGGCCGCGCGCAACGCTTCAGGAAAATGCTGCTATAATGATTTGTAGGGCCGCGGACATGTCCTTGCCGGCAGGTTGTCCTCCGCTGATAATGCAGCACTTGCTCTGACGGTTCGCGACTCCGCTCGTTGTATGGAATGGTGGAGGATGCATGAAATACGTTTGCGATGCTCCAGGCGGGAACACTTGGTTCCGGATCGAGACGGAAGCGGAGGCCGCTCGTGAATCCGACGAGATGCGCCATGCCGTCGAAAAGTTTTTCCGCAAGGAGCAGGAAAAGGCGACCCAGACCTTCCAGCCATTATCCAAGGTATTCTTTGAGCAGGAGATCGGTCTGAAAGCGCACATTCAGCGCGAGATGCCGCTATTTCTGACACTGCGCGACGACGAAGGTAATCCGCTGGTCACCGCGATGCTCCCCCCGGGCGGGCAGGACGACCGGAGCTTCCGGCCGATCATCGTCGGCATGGCGAACGCCGACCCGTATGTCGACCACGCCGACGCGATCAAAGCGCTCGGCCAACATTTCGGCCTCGCGCTCGAGAGGGGGCGCTGCTACCCCTACCGCCGCGATTGACGCGAGGCGCCGCCGCCCCGGCTCCGTCGAGGGCTGAGCGGGGCCGAGGATCGTGAAGCCGCGTGGAAGACCAGCGTCCTCAGCTCGATGCTTTCGCGTGGCAGTACATCAGGCGGCGCGGTCGGGTCCTCGAAGGCTGAGTGAGCGGTAAAATCGTGCTTTATCCTCGGCCGCGTCGTAACACTTGATCAGGATCGCCTCGTCCACCCGCATCTCGGGCACATAGAACCAGCGGTGCGCGGGGTTGTATTTGACGCGGTAGGTCTCGCCGGTCCGATCGCGATAGACCAAGTCGGATGGGACGAAGTCCGTAAAGGCGACGCTGGTCGCGTCGCAGACGGCGAGAGGTGCGTCACGCAGTGGGCCTCGGATCGGCCGCCGCGCATTGACGATCTCGAACCGATGGCGAAGCAGTCCGTCGGCCTCCTCGCTCATCAGGTCGCGGACCCGTTGCGGGCCTGATTTCACCGTGTAGTCGTGGTGGACGCTGGTGACCGGCTGGCGAGCGGTTCCCGGCGCCCGGTGGTACCACCCCAGACGTGGCGGCGGATCGTGTGGTCGAACACCAGCACCCGATTGGCACCGGTAACCTGCGCGACGAGACGCTCTGCCTCGGGATAGTAGACGCGGCGCAATTCGTCGTCGTCGTAGAAATCCGTGACCGCGCTGCGGTGCTCGACAACGGCGAGACCTTCGTCGTCGAGCGACAGGCGCGCTGCAACCGGGCGGGCGTCGTAGATCGTCACCCGATACGGCTCGGGGATGCCGTTCGAGCGTGCCACGCCGGGCGGCGTGTCGTAGGCGAAGTTCATCGGCTTGTCGGCCATCGGCGCCAGATAATTCAGGATGCCCTCGACGTGCGGGAGGCGCTCGACCACGTCACTGGGAAGGCTCATGGTTCGTTCCGCGGTGATTGGACGGGCTGTAACGCACTATACCGCACGCACCGGTATTATGGCGGGGCGGGGGAGAAGCAAACCGAGCTCCCGTCAGCTTCACCCCGGCGCCGCCTTGACGGCGGCGGACCACCTCAATCTAATCGCCGGAGTGCGACGGGTTTCGCGTTGGGTGCCACTTCAAGTCGAGCCGCACAGCCGGCGCTTACCCAATCAAATGCACTTCCTTAAGACGACGCATAGCGTAGGAGGAGGCGACCGATGAAATTCATGCTTTTGGTTCTGCCGACCGTACCGGGGACGCTCGAGGATCGCAAACGATTGCGGCCGATCGGACGGAACAACGAACGTTATCAGCAGATGCTGGAAGAGTTGCGCAAACTCGTGGTCTTTGCCGACGAAGTCGGCTTCGACGCCTTCGCCACGACCGAGCACCACTTCCATTCGGAAGGCTACGAGACCTCGGTAGCGCCGCTGCTGCTCTATACCGACCTCGCCGCCCGCACCAAGCGCATCAAGTTCTCGCCGCTGGGGTTGGTCTTGCCGGCATGGGATCCGATCCGCGCTGCCGAGGAGCTGGCAATCCTCGACCACCTGACCAAGGGGCGTGTCTATGCCGGCTTTGCCCGCGGCTATCAGGACCGCTGGGTCAACGTGCTCGGACAGCAATACCACGTCACCGGCGCGCCGA
>JAFAHQ010000087.1 GCA_019237135.1 Alphaproteobacteria bacterium | reverse complement strand
GGCCGTTGGGCGAGCAGCACCCGTCCATCGGCGTCGACGAGTGCCACCGCCGCGACGAGCACGACCGTAGGGGAGGCGTCAGCTGCGGTAGCTGGCATTGATGTCGATGTAGCCGTGGGTCAAATCGCAGGTCCACACCGTCGCTTTGCCGCGGGCGACACCGACATCGACGGCGATCTCTATCTCGCGACCCTTCATATGCTCGGCGACCGGCGTCTCGTCATAGCCCGGTACCGGACCGCCATTGGCGAGGATCGGGAGGCCGCCGATCGAGATCGCCAATCGATCGGGATCGATGTTCTCCCCGGCTCTTCCCACCGCCATGACGATACGGCCCCAATTCGGGTCGCCGGCCGAAAGTGCGGTCTTGACCAAAGGAGAGTTGCCGATTGTCAGGCCGATGCGTCGCGCCGCCCGAAATGTCGCGGCACCGGTCACCTGGATTGTGACGAATTTCTGCGCGCCCTCGCCATCCCGAGCGACTTGTTGGGCGAGATCGACCATGACCGCATCGAGCGCCCGGCGGAAATCCCGGAGCCGCCGATCGGCTGGACTCGCCACCGGCGGATGCAGCGCCTGCCGGGTGGCGCAAAGGAGCACCGTGTCGCTCGTCGAGGTATCACCGTCGACGGTCACGCAATTGAACGATCGATCCGTCGAAGCGGCGAGAAGCGGCTGCAGCACCGCCGGGGGCAATGTCGCATCGGTAAAGACGTAGGCGAGCATCGTGGCCATGTCCGGAGCGATCATGCCGGACCCCTTGGCGAACCCGCTAAGGCAAACCTCGACATCGTCGATCACGGCCGTCGCGGTCGCCCCTTTTGGAAAGGTATCCGTGGTCAGGATCGCGCGTGCCGCGGCCTCCCAGCCATCGGCCGACAGCCGCGGCACAATTTGCGGCAACGCGCTGATTATCTTGTCCCCCGGCGGGGGTTCGCCGATCACCCCGGTCGAAGAGATGAAGACCTGTCGCGGATCACAGCCGAGCAGCCTTGCGGCCGTTGCCGCGGTCTGTTCAACGACCTCCTTGCCGGCCCGGCCGGTAAAAACGTTTGAATTGCCGGAATTGACGACGATGCCGCGTACGATACCGCCCGCAAGGCACTCGCGGCACCAAAGCACCGGGGCCCCGGCGGTCAGCGAACGGGTGAACACGCCGGCGATGGCGCTCCCCGGCGCCAGCTCGGCCAGCATCAGATCGTTCCTGCCGGTATAGCGAATGCCGCAGGCGAACGCCGCAAGGCGCACGCCGGCAATCGGCGCGAGTACCGGAAAGCAGGCCGGTGCGAGCGGGGAGACCGCGGCCATCTATTTGGTGGTCGGCAACGGCTTGCCGTCGAGCCCAAACTCCTCAATCTTGGCAGCGCCGCGGAGGTCCTGCAGCTTGGCGTCGATGATCTCATGGGCGAGATCGCGGCTCAGCTGCTCGCGCGCCTCCTCGTAGCTCGGCGGTTTGCCGGTTCGGCGGTCCTCGACCTTGATCACGTGCCAGCCGAACTCGGTCTTGACCGGCGTTTTGCTGTATTGTCCCGGCGACAGGGCAAAGGCGGCGTCGGCGAATTCCTTGACCATATCGTCATGTCCGAAATAGCCGAGATCGCCTCCCGATTCCGCCCCGGGATCGGTCGAGTATTTCTTCGCGAGCGTGGCGAAATCGGCCCCCTTATCGAGCTCGGCGATGACCGATTTTGCCTCGGTCTCGGTCTTGACCAGGATGTGACGGGCATGCACCTCGTCTTGCGCCGGTTTTTCCTTGAGGAGCTCCTGGTAGCGTGTCTTGAGCCGGTCCTCTGTTTCCGCTGGCTTGACCATGCGATTGATGTACGTCTCCTGGATCAGGCGATCTTCATACTGTTTGAGACGGCTCTGCACGTCGGGATCCCGATCGAGATGCTCCTTGCGTCCAGCCTCGGTAATCAGCATGCCGTCGACGAGCCGGTCGAGCAGCACCGGATAGATCTGCTCGAGCGGCAGCTTTTTTGCCTGCGGCGGCAAGTTCTGCTGCGCGGCTTCGACATCCGAGAGGCGAAGCTCGGTCCCGTCGACGCGCGCGACGACCGTATCACCAGGCGGGAGAGCTTGCATCTCCAAGGCACCCGGAGCCGGCAGCGCTGGGCGCGGATCGGCCGCCATCACGAGGTGGCCGGCGGCGAGGCCAGCAGCGCAAATGAGCCCAAGCGCAGAGGCGAGCGAGCGAGTTGTCAGCATCGGATACCTTTATCGAGAGAAGCCGCCGCCCTGCGGAAGCGCGGCTAATTCATCAATGCATATCGCGCACCGGCGAACAAGGCTCCACCCCTATATGCGGGGAAAGGCATGCACACACACCTCGTTGCACAGTTTAGTGGTCGTCCCCGCTTTCGCGGGGACGACGAATATCATCTCTTCAACGCGATCTGTGCATATCCCAGCGCATACTGGAGGGGGTAGGGTTTGACACGTCAGGCCAGTCCGCCTATCTGTCAGTCGGCCGCCGTGCGATCACGTTCTGCCTTCCGTCCCCTTAATCCGAGGGTCCCATGTTCGGCGCCTTAGCCAGGCGGCTGTTCGGCTCCGCCAATGATCGTTACGTTAAGAGCCTGGGGCCAATCGCCTCGGCGATCAACGAGATCGAGCCCCAGCTCGAGGCGATGTCCGACGAGGAGCTGCGCGCGCGCACCCAGCGCTTTAAGGAACAGCTCGCCGAGGGGACGGAGCTCGACGACATCCTGGTCGATGCCTTCGCGACGGTGCGCGAGGCGGCCAAACGCACGCTCGGCCAACGTCACTTCGACGTGCAGCTGATGGGCGGCGTGGTGCTGCATCGCGGCATGATCGCCGAAATGAAGACCGGCGAAGGCAAGACCTTGGTCGCGACTCTGCCGGTTTATCTCAATGCATTGACCGGCAACGGGGTGCACGTCGTCACCGTCAACGATTATCTGGCTCGCCGCGACGCCGAATGGATGGGCCAGATATACCGGTTTCTAGGTCTCACGGTCGGCTGCATCGTCCACGAGCTCGACGATATGCAGCGAAAAGAGGCCTATCTCTGCGACGTCACGTACGGGACCAACAACGAGCTCGGGTTCGACTATCTGCGCGACAACATGAAGTTCCGGCTCGAGGACATGGTCCATCGGCCGTTCCGGTATGCGATCGTCGACGAGGTCGATTCGATTCTGATCGACGAGGCGCGCACGCCGCTGATCATTTCAGGCCCGACCGAGGACAATTCCGAGCTTTACATCCGAGTCGACAAGCTGATCCCGGCGCTCGAAGACGACGATTACGAAAAGGACGAAAAGCAGCGCACCGTTGCCTTGACCGAAACGGGGGTCGAGAAGATCGAGGGCATGCTGCGCCAATCCGGCCTGATGACGACCGGCTCGCTCTACGACATTCACAATGTCGGCCTCGTCCACCACGTCAATCAGGCGTTGCGCGCACACAAGCTCTTCGCCCGCGACACCGACTACATCAGCAAGGACGACAAGATCGTCATCATCGACGAGTTCACCGGCCGGATGATGGAGGGGCGGCGCTACTCGGAGGGCTTGCACCAGGCGCTCGAGGCCAAGGAAGGCGTTACGGTTCAAAATGAGAACCAGACGCTCGCCTCGATCACCTTCCAGAATTATTTCCGGCTCTATCCAAAACTCGCCGGCATGACCGGTACGGCGATGACCGAGTCGCAGGAGTTCAGCGACATTTACAAGCTCGACGTCATCGAGATCCCGACCAACGAGCCGTGCATCCGCGACGACACCGATGACGAGGTCTACCGCACGACCCGCGAAAAATACGACGCGATCGTTGAGCATGTGGTGGAGTGCCAGAAGAATAAGCAGCCGGTGCTGCTCGGCACGGTCAGCATCGAGAAGTCCGAGGCGCTGTCGGCGCTGTTCAAGAAGAAAAAGATCCCGCACAACGTGCTGAACGCGCGCTATCACGAGCAGGAAGCGCACATTATCGCGCAGGCCGGCCGACCGGGAACGGTGACGATCGCCACCAACATGGCGGGGCGCGGCACCGACATTCAGCTCGGCGGCAATCTCGAAATGCGCCTGAAGACCGAGGTCGCGGTGGTCGAGGATGTCGCTACGCGTGAGGC
>JAFAHQ010000242.1 GCA_019237135.1 Alphaproteobacteria bacterium | reverse complement strand
TGGCTATCGCGCGAGAAGGTCTCGTTGACGTCGAGGATGCGCGCGAGGTTCTCGGCGCGCTCGACATAGCGCGCGAGCCAGAAGATGCAATCCGCGTAGCGGGCGAGCAGAACCTCACTCAACGACCCCCTCACTCGACCACCCCACTCACTCGACCACCCACGTGTCCTTTGAGCCGCCGCCCTGTGAGGAATTGACGACCAGCGAGCCGCGCTTGAGCGCCACGCGCGTCAGCCCGCCGGGTAACACCCAGGTGCTCGATCCGGTCACCGCAAACGGCCGCAGGTCGACGTGGCGGGGTTCGATCTGACCATCCACTAATGTCGGCGCGACCGACAGGCTGACGCAGGGCTGACTTATGTAGTTGGCCGGGTCAGCGACGAGCTTGGCCCGGCATTCGTCGAGTTCCCGGAGGCTCGCTATCGGTCCAACAGTGATGCCGTAACCTCCCGCCTCGCCGACCGGCTTGACGACGAGCTCGGCGAGACGGTCGAGTGTGTAGCGCAGCGCCTTCGGCTCGCGGCAGATGTGAGTCTCGACGTTGGGCAGGATCGGATCTTCGTCAAGGTAATAGCGGATGATCCGCGGCATGTAGGCGTACACCGCCTTGTCGTCGGCGACACCGGTGCCGACCGCGTTGGCGAGCGCCAGGTTGCCCGCCCGATAGGCGCGCATCAGCCCCGGCACACCCAACATGCTCTCCGGAACGAACGCTTCGGGATCGAGATAATCGTCGTTGATCCGACGGTAGATCACATCGACCCGCGACAACCCCCCGGTAGTCCGCATAAAGACGCGGTCGTCCTCGACCAGGAGATCGGACCCCTCGACCAATGGGACACCCATCTCGCGCGCCAGAAAGACATGCTCGAAATAGGCCGAGTTGTAAGTGCCGGGGGAAAGCAGGACGACCTGCGGATCGGCAGCCACGGCCGGCGCCACCTCCTGCAATGCGGCGATCAATTTCGCGCCGTAATTGTCGATCGGGCGCAAGCCAATGTCGTCGAGCAGATCGGGAAAGGCGCGCAGCATCATGTGCCGGTTCTCGACAACATAGCTGACGCCAGAGGGGGTACGGGCGTTATCCTCGAGCGCCAGAAAGGTGCCGCGCTCGTCGCGCACTATATCGGTGCCGCAGATGTTGACATACGCCTTGTGCGGCAGGTCGATGCCGCGCATCAGCGGACGAAAATTGCGGTTGCCAAGGATCAACTCGGCCGGGACCACACCGTCGCGCAACAGGTGCTGATCGTGGTAGACGTCGTCGAGCAGCAGATTGATCGCAGTAATCCGCTGGGTGATGCCGCGCTCGATGTGGCTCCACTCTTCGGCCGACAGGACGCGCGGCAGGACATCGAACGGCAGGATTCGGTCGATCGTCCGCGCATCGGAATAGATGGTAAAGGTAATGCCCAGGTTATAGAGCTCGGCGTTGGCGGCCGCGGCGCGCTCTTTCAGCGCATCGATCGACAAGCCGGAGAGCCGCTCGCGGATGACATGGCTCGCTGCGCCGCGCAGCATCTCGCAATAGAGCCCTTGCGGATCGTAACCGTCGAGGATCGAGCGATCCATCTTCTCACCCGAGAGCGGCTGTCGGGCTGGACCAGCATTTTCTGCGCCAATGCGGGGAAAGTCCACCCGCGCGGGCGAGCGCCGGAACCGCTGATTAAATTTTAGGCCTTCGCCGCGTTCGTGCTCAGCTCGAGAAGCAGGGTGCGCGAAGCCGCTACCGTCCCAAATACTCCACCCTGCATCTTGATCATCTTGATCGCGTGCTCGTGGTTCGATCGGTCGGTAGCGCCGCAGCAATCTTCGAGCAGCAGGCATTCGAAGCCGCGATCATTGGCCTCGCGCATCGTCGTGTGCACGCAGACATCGGTGGTGATGCCGGTCAGCACGAGGTTGGCGATGCCCTGCAGCCGCAGCATCAATTCGAGGTCTGTGGCACAGAACGAGCCTTTCCCGGGCTTATCGATGATCGGCTCGCCGGGGAGCGGGGTCAGTTCCGGGACGATTTCCCAGCCCGGCTCCCCGCGCACCAGGATGCGCCCGCAAGGACCCGGGTCGCCGATGCCGGCACCGATGCGCCGCGATCGCCAGCGTTTGTTGGCCGGCAGATCGGCGAGGTCGGGCCGATGCCCCTCGCGGGTGTGAAAGACGTGAAATCTGGTCCGACGCATTTCCGCCAGCACGGCTGCGATCGGCCCGATCGGCGCGCGGGTTAGGCTCAGATCGTATCCCATCCGGTCGACATAGCCGCCGATCCCGCAGAAATCGGTCTGCATGTCGATGACGATCAACGCCGTATTCTCGGGCCGAAGATTACCATCGTAAGGCCAGGGATACGGGTCGGCCGCAACATACCGCTGGGTCATCGGCGAGCTCTTGTGCTGACGGTGCCAATCACCACAGTCTTAAATTAGCACACCAATGACCGTTACCGACACTTCTCTCGCAATCGCGCCTTTGCGCCGCGCCTTCCTCGGCGGCGCAATCTCGGCAGCCCAGCTGGCCGAGCAGGTATTGGCCCGCATCTTGCGGTCGGATGATCCGGCGATCTGGATCTCGCGATCGAGGGAAAGTGCGGTAAGAGCCCGCGCCCGCGAGCTCGACGCCGAGGCGGCGGCCGATCCGAGTGCCGTCGCGCATCTGCCGCTTTTCGGCATTCCATTCGCCGTCAAAGACAATATCGATGTCGCCGGCATGCCGACCACGGCCGGGTGCCCGGCCTTCGCCTACACCCCGATCGAGACCGCGCCCGTTGTGGCGCGACTGCTGGCCGCCGGCGCCGTGCTCCTGGGCAAGACCAACCTCGATCAGTTCGCCACCGGATTGGTCGGCACGCGCTCACCTTATGGGGTCCCGCGCAACCCCTTCGATGCGCGTTTCGTTCCTGGGGGCTCGAGCTCAGGGTCGGCTGTGGCGGTCGCAACCGGGCTCGTCAGCTTTGCGCTCGGAACCGACACGGCGGGATCGGGACGTGTTCCCGCCGCCTTCAACAATATTGTCGGGCTAAAGCCGACACGCGGTCTGTTAAGCGCTCGGGGAATAGTCCCGGCCTGCCGATCGCTCGACTGTGTCTCGGTATTTGCGCTCACCGCGCCGGACGCGTCGGCGGTGTTTGACGTGGCTGCGTTCTTCGACCCGGACGATCCGTTGGCCCGCGCAGCCGATGGCGAAGCTGCCGCAAGCTTTGGATCGCAGTTTCGGTTTGGCGTCCCGAGATCGTCCGACCTTGAATTCTTCGGCAACAAGGAGGGTGGGGCGCTCTTTGGCGCCGCTATTGGCATCCTTGAAAAGGCCGGTGGAGCCAAAGTGGAGATAAGTTTCGCACCGTTTCGGGACGCCGGGCGGCTGCTTTACGAAGGCCCTTGGGTCGCCGAGCGTCTGCACGCTACCCAAACCCTGTTGAGCGATAATCCCGATGCGATGTTACCGGTTACGCGCGAAATCATCGGAGGTGGACGCAACTACAGTGCGCTTGACGCCTATCGTGCGCAATACGAGCTGGCCGCCCTACGCCGTGCCGCCGAGATCCAGTTTCGCGCGATTGATATTCTACTGCTGCCGACTGCCGGCACGATCT
>JAFAHQ010000130.1 GCA_019237135.1 Alphaproteobacteria bacterium | reverse complement strand
CAGCAGCATGCCGAGCCCGATCGAGGACTTGACCGTGCCGCTGCGCAGACCGCCCGCTTCGGTGATCCCGAGGTGGAGAGGGTAGTTGCAAGCTTCGGCGAGCTGCTGATAGGCGGCGACGGCGAGAAACACGTCGGATGCCTTGCACGAAATCTTGAACTCGAAGAAGTCGTTGTCCTCGAGGATCTTGGCATGGTTGAGCGCGCTTTCGACCATGACTTCAGGGCAAGGTTCTCCGTAGCGTTCGAGGAGATCGCGTTCTAGCGAGCCGGCATTAACGCCGATCCGCATCGAGCAGCCGTGATCCTTTGCCGCCTTGATAACCTCGCGGACGCGCGCCGCTGAGCCAATATTACCCGGATTGATCCGCAGGCACGCTGCACCACTCTCCGCCGCCTCGATCGCCCGTTTGTAGTGGAAGTGAATGTCGGCGACGATCGGTACCGTCGATTGTCGTACGATCTCTTTCAAAGCCAGCGCGGACTCCTGGTCGGGGCATGAAACTCGAACGATGTCCGCACCGGCAGCCGCGAGCGCCCGGATCTGCGCGACCGTCGCCGCTACGTCACTCGTCACCGTGTTGGTCATCGATTGCACCGTGATCGGCGCGTCACCGCCGACCGGCACCTTGCCAACATGGATCCTGCGACATTGCCGACGGTGGATGTCGCGATAGGGCCTGACACTCATTCGGCAGCACTCGTGCAGTTGATACCCTGTCAACGGCTTATAGACAGATTTGATACCAAAGAACAATCGAGGCTGAATTCACCCGCCAGTTGCAGGCCCCGAGATTAGCGCTTGCGGTTCCAGTAGAACGTTTCGGATCGCGCCGTTTGGGCCGATCGACGGCGCGGGCTTGCCGTCGACCGTAATTTCAAGACCGCCGGCATTGCCTGTGCGCATCAACACACCGGGCCGGTCGGGGACGCGGTAGCTCTCACCGGCCTTCAGCACGCGCGTAAAAAGCAAAGATTGGTCGGTGTTGCGAATCTGGATCCAGCTATCGGAAGTTGCCCGGATAACGATGCGCGCCGGTCCGTCGACGATCCCGTAGGCGCGCGGCCCGTCACCCTGGGTTGCAGGTACTAGCCCCACCAAGATGGGAGGAGGAGCCGGGGGCAGGGTCGATACCGGCTGCGCCGAGGCAGGGCCCTGCGCGGCAGGTGGCACCGACGGAGCCGCGGGCGGCTCGGCGGTTGGACTAGACCCGGAACTCGTCGCAACGGGCGCTGTAAACCCGGCGCCGGGCGGTGCGGCAGGCTGAGCTTCGGCCGCAGGTTCTGCGGTTGCCGGGGCGGCGGGCTCGCTTGTTCGCTCTGCGGAGGGTGGCGACAGAAGCCCGATCGGTACTTCGGCAACCCGTTCCGGCCGCGAACGCTCGCCAGTAGACAAGTAGTACCAAGTGCCGTACCCGCAAAGCATCAAAATCAGCGCTACCAGCAGCATCCCCTTGCCGGGAATGCTGCGCTCACCGAGCGGCACTGGAAAAGTGAGATCTGGCTTGGTGTCGAGCCCGGCAGACTCTGCCTTGAAGCGGCGCAGGATCTCATTGCCGTCCAAGCGGAGGTGATCGCTATAGGCGCGCACGAAGCCGATCGCGTAGGCCGGGCCGGGAAGCAGCTCCGGATGCCCGGCCTCGAGCGCCGCCAGGTAATCGGGCTTGATCCTGAGCGCTGCCGCGACGTCGTCCAGGTCAAGACCAAGAGCCTCGCGCTGCTGCCGTAGCACATCCCCGGCGTATCGCGGACCCGATGGCCGCGCGGCTTCGCCGTCGGGCAGATCGTCCACAAAGGGAGTCTTGAGACGCCGGAACAACGCCATTTGATGATCCCGCTCCGGTACCATTTTAACCAACGACGTCGGCCGCTGTCCAACCTGAGGCGTTGCGCGGATCGAGACCCCCGGATCGAGTGGCTCACAAGGCGATGTTGTGATCTCGCGCGTAGGCTTCGAGCCTGGGTCGTAGCGAATGATCCGGCCGACCTGCAATCTCGTCGAGGTAACCGGCGACGGCGGTCGCATCAAGGCTGCGGATCATTGTCTTGATTGGACCGATCGCGGTCGCTGCCATCGACAATGTTCGAAAGCCCAATGCTATCAGCGCCATCGCCTCGATCGGGTTGCCCGCCATCTCACCGCACATGCTGAGCGGCACCCGGGCATCGCGAGTCCTCGCAATGACTTCGCGAAAGAGAGTCAGCATGGGCATGGAAAGGGGATCGTAGCGATCGGCCAGGCGCGGATTGCCGCGATCGCAGGCAAAGAGAAACTGCACCAGATCATTGGTCCCAATCGACAGAAAGTCGACCCTCTCGCACAGCGCGGGCAACTGCCATAACAGCGCTGGCACTTCGAGCATGACCCCGGTTTTGATGACCTCGGGCAGAATTCTCCCCTCTTTTGCGGCGCGAGCGAGCTCAATATCGAGGATCGCACGTGCCTGCTCCAGCTCGGCGATCTCGGCGATCATCGGAAACTTGACAAACAACGGCCGCGCTTCCGCCGCGCGGATCAGCGCGCGCAGCTGCTGTCGCAGCATGGCCGGACGGTCGAGCCCAATGCGGATCGCTCGCCAGCCCATCGCCGGATTGTCCTCGACGACATGGGCCAGGTAGGGCAGCACCTTGTCTCCGCCGATATCCAGGGTGCGGAAGACGACCGGAGAGCCCTCTGCCTGCTCGAACACGCTTCGGTAGAACTCGGTCTGGTCTTCGACGCCGGGAAAGCTATCCCGCACCATGAACGGGATCTCGGTGCGAAACAGCCCGATGCCCTCGGCACCGGTCGTTCGGAGTTGGGGCAGGTCGATCAGCAGCCCCGCGTTCAGCAGCAGCTTGATTTGGATTCCATCGCGGGTGACCGATTCTGCCGACCGCAGGGTGTCATAGATGGCGCGTCGGCGGGTTCGCGCCTCGACCGTCGCAGCCGCCGATTGATGGATGTCTTCGCTCGGCCGGATCAGGACCTGGGCATGATCGCCGTCGACGATGACGATGTCGCCCGCCTCGATCCGGCTTGCCGCATCATCAACACGCGCGACCACAGGAATATCGAGGGCCCGAGCCACGATGGCAACATGTGCGGTCGGCGACCCCTCCTCCAGCACGAGGCCCACGATCCGCCGGTGCGCATAATCCATCAGCTCGGCCGGCCCCATGGCGCGGGCGACGAGAATAAACTCCGCAGGCAGATCCGCCGAGGCGGCGCTCGGTGGGCGTCCGGAAAGATGTTGCTGTAGACGATTAGCGAGATCTTCGAGATCGAGTAGGCGCTCGCGCAAATATGGATCGTTTATCTGGATCATGCGCGTGCGCGTTTCATCTCGGACCTTCTGTACCGCCGCCTCGGCGGTCAGGCCGCTGCGGATCGCATCGGCGATGCGCGAGACCCAGCCGCGATCGGCTGCGAACATGCGATAGGTCTCGAGGAC
>JAFAHQ010000324.1 GCA_019237135.1 Alphaproteobacteria bacterium | reverse complement strand
GCTGAGATGAGCAATCTCGGGCTGCCGGTGCCGCCGGGCTTCACGATCACCACCGAGGCCTGCAGCTATTTTTATGCACACGACGAATCTCATCCGGCGGAGCTGCGCGAACAGATTGAATGCGCGCTCGCTGGGATCGAGCGTTCGCTAGGCGCTCGCTTCGGAGACCCCGACAACCCGCTCCTCGTCTCGGTGCGCTCGGGTGCGCGCGTTTCTATGCCGGGCATGATGGACACAGTGCTCAACCTCGGTCTCAACGACCGAGTAGTCGAGGGCCTTGCGCGCAAGAGCGGCGATGAGCGTTTCGCCTATGACAGCTATCGCCGTTTTATTCAAATGTACGGACAGGTGGTGCTCGGCATCGAGAACCATTTCGAGGAGCTGCTGGAAAACCATAAGCTCGACAGCGGGGTGCTGCTCGACACCGATCTCTCCGCCGACGACTGGAGGACACTCGTCGCTGGGTTCAAGGATCTTGTTGCCGAGGAACTCGGACGTTCGTTTCCGGAGGAACCGCAGGAGCAGCTATGGGGCGCGATCGGCGCCGTCTTCGGCTCATGGATGAATCCACGCGCCGTTACCTACCGGCGGCTGCACGACATTCCTGGCGACTGGGGCACGGCAGTGAATGTTCAAGCGATGGTGTTCGGCAACATGGGGGCAGATTGCGCGACCGGCGTAGCCTTCACGCGCAACCCGTCGACCGGCGCCAACGAGTTTTATGGCGAGTATCTCGTCAACGCGCAGGGCGAGGACGTCGTTGCGGGCATCCGCACCCCTCAGCATTTGACGAATGCGGGTAAGGAAGCGAACAAATCGGCTTTGCCGGCGATGGAAGAGGTGATGCCGGAAGTCCTGACCGAGCTTTACGAGGTACGACGAACGCTCGAGGACCATTACCGCGACATGCAGGACATCGAGTTCACCGTGCAGCGCGGCAAGCTGTGGATGCTACAGACGCGTTCGGGCAAGCGAACCGCTCAGGCCGCGCTAAAGATCGCGGTGTCGCTCGTCGAGGAAGGGCTTATCAGCCGCGAGGAGGCGGTCGGACGGATCGACCCGGCTTCGCTCGATCAGCTGCTGCATCCGACCCTCGACCCCAAGGCGAAAACAGCCGTCCTTGCCCTCGGTCTCCCGGCTTCGCCTGGCGCCGCCTCGGGCGAGATCGTATTCACTGCCGAGGAGGCCGAGTCGCGCGCCTCTCGCGGTGAGGCGGTGATCCTTGTGCGCATCGAGACGAGCCCCGAGGACATCCATGGCATGCATGCCGCCAAGGGCATCTTGACGACCCGGGGCGGCATGACCAGCCATGCCGCAGTGGTCGCGCGCGGCATGGGGCGGCCTTGCGTTGCGGGGGCGGGAGACTTGCGGGTCGACTACGCGGCGCGCACGATCGCGTCGCGAAATATCGTGGTGGCGGCCGGTGAGATCATCACGATCGACGGGTCGACAGGCGAGGTGATGTTGGGTGCGGTGCCGACAATCCAGCCGCAGCTTTCCCGGGATTTCGCGACCCTGATGGGCTGGGCCGACGCCATCCGCGGTATGAAGGTCCGCGCCAATGCCGAGACCGCGGTCGACGCTCGAATGGCACGCCGCTTTGGCGCCGAGGGTATCGGGCTCAGCCGTACGGAGCACATGTTCTTCCAGGCTGACCGCATCGGCGCGATGCGGCGGGTCATCATGGCCGAAGACGAGACCGGACGACGTGCGGGACTTGCCGAGCTGCTGCCGATGCAGCGCGAGGACTTCGCCGAGATTTTTCGAATCATGAAAGGCTTTCCGGTAACGATCCGGCTGTTGGATCCGCCGCTTCACGAGTTCTTGCCCAAGACCGCAGACGAGTTCGGCGAGATGGCCCTGCTGACCGGCAAGGACATCGCTACGATTCGTCGTCGCGCTCTCGTGCTGCACGAGGTCAACCCGATGCTCGGCCATCGCGGCTGCCGCCTCGGCATCACCTATCCGGAAATCTCCGAGATGCAGGCAGCGGCGATTTTCGAGGCGGCCGTCGTGGTGACCAAGGAAACCGGCGAGGCGATCGAGCCCGAGATCATGGTGCCGCTGGTCGCGACGAGGAAGGAGTTCGACATCCTCAAGCAAATCATCGATCGCGTCGGCCGAGAGGTGATGGAAAGAGCCGGTGTTACCGTGCGCTATCTTGTCGGCACGATGATCGAGCTACCGCGGGCGGCATTGCGCGCCGGCGAGATCGCCGAGACCGCCGAGTTCTTCAGCTTTGGCACCAACGACCTGACACAGACTGTGTTTGGTCTGTCGCGCGATGACGCGGCGAGCTTTGCCGGGGCCTATCAGCGACT
>JAFAHQ010000199.1 GCA_019237135.1 Alphaproteobacteria bacterium | reverse complement strand
TCGCCCAGAACGGAGGCTGTATCCTCACCCAGCAGCGGCGCGCGGCGCCCGGTCTGCCAACTCGTCTTGTTGCTGAGCCATTTGCTGGTCGGGTAGCGAAAGCTGCGGCCATGCTCGGGGTGATCTACGTCGGCGAAGGTCTTGCGGGTCAGCCAGTGCTCATCGAGCGCGTTCTCGTGCGGCTTGCGCAAGGGGGCCCACAGGAGGCCCGCATCCTGCGCCTCGCGCCACGGCATGTCGGCATAAGTCCAGGCGCGCACGAAGCGCTGCACCACGTCGAGCATGCGCGCGCGCCGCGTCGCTGGCGGCCGTACCCGGCACCTGACGCGCCCGCAGATCGGCGTCGGGCGGCGGCGGCTGGAGATCGGCTTGCGCGCCATATTTCGACAAGAGCGGCACCAGATTCTTCAAATCACGCGCGCCCATGCCGTGGGTGATGAACCAGCGCCCGTCCTTAGTGTGGCAGATGCCGGGCGAGTGGTTCGGGATCTCGGCGGCATGTCGGTTGGTCAGCCGCCACAACGGCACGTGCCGCATAACCCAATACATGATGTCCTGCTCGGGGTTTTTGGACACCGCCTCGTGCACCGCGACGGACACGTCCTGCCCCTGGCCGCTCTTGTGCCGGTGGATCAGCGCGGCGATGATCCCCGTCGCTAATTGTTCGCCGGCGATGTGATAGGCATGCCAGACCTGCGGTGCGATCGGCGGCGTGTCGTATTCGAGGTTCGGATCGGGGTCGTAGCCGCAATTCATCATGACACCGCCGAGCGCCAGATGGATCAAGTCCGAACCCTTGAAGTCGGCCCATGGACCGTCGTCGCCGAACGGCGTCATCCGGGCGGTGATCAAAGCCGGGAAGCGCGCGGCGACCGCGGTCCGATCCAGCCCGAGCGCCTCGTTCAGCGCGCCGCAGCTCGCATCCAGTAGAACATCGGCGCCACCGAGCAGGCGGAGCAGCTGCTCGCATGCCGAAGGCTCCCGCAGGTCCAGCGCCACGGATTTCTTGTTGCGGTTGTAGTTCCAGAAAAACAGCGAGCGCTCCGGGCCCGGCTGATCGTCCAAAAATGGACCGATCCGCCGCGTCGCGCTGCCTTCCGGCGGTTCGATCTTTACGACCTCGGCACCGAGGCCGGCGAGCAGCAGCCCGGTATATTCCGCGCGTTCGTCGGCCACTTCGATTACCCGCAGGCCGGCCAGCATGCCGGGACCGGCATTACCCATCATCTCGCCCGGTCCACGCGCAACAGCGCCGGCCTCTGACATGGCTTTTTCCTCTCAAAGTTATACCCGAGCGGCCACGGGGCAATCTGACACGCGAAGCGACAGCCCTACAAGCGCCGGATACCAGGCGTTTCTAAACTCTCTAGATCGTCGAATGGCGTGGCGGGCTCGGCGATTTTCCTGCTAATCTCGACCGCCGTGGGAGCGGCAATGTGAACGACCGTCGCACTTTGAGAGCGTCGAATACAGCCCTTGCCATCGTACCCGCGCCCTTCGAGGCGCGGCGATTGGCGTTGGTCATCTGCATTGCTTTATTCGTTGCATTCTTTGCGCTCTTTCCATTTGCCCGTGTCCCGTTACCTCGCATCGAGGCCTTTATTCCGATTTATGACTCGACCTTCGCCCTGAATAATCTGGTGACGGCCGGTTTTCTGCTCGTCGGGTTCAGCAGATCACGATTGCGCGCTGTCCTCGTTCTCGCTTGCGGGTATCTCTTCACCTCAGTGATCGCGCTCCCGCATCTGCTGACCTTTCCCGGTCTGTTTTCGAGCAGCGGTCTGCTTGGTGGCGGTCCTCAGACCAGCGTCTGGCTCGAAATGTTCCGGCACGGGGGCTTTCCCCTTGTAGTAATTTGTTACGCGTTGCTTAAGCGAAGCGAGACCATGACCGCGCGATCGCACGTGGACACGCCCACGCGTGTCAGGTCGGCCGCCGTCGGTGCCGTTGCCGGCGTCTGCTTGCTGACTCTTCTCGCCACTGCAGGTCATCAGCTGTTGCCGAGAATTGTGGATGGCGACGGCTACACAACTGCGATGATGGCCGTGAGCGTACCGGTTTGGCTATTCACTGTCATTGCGCTGGCGATGCTCGCGTCGCGGCCTCCATATTCGATACTCGATCTGTGGCTGATGGTTGTGCTGTGTGCTTGGGTGCTCGGCATCGCACTAAGCACGGTTTTCAATAAGGGACGCTTCGATATCGGCTTCTATGCCGGTGGGCTTTACGCTTTGTTTGCCGCGAGCGTCGTGCCGATTGTTTTCCTTGTGGAGGCGGCCCGCCTTTACGGCCGGCTTGATGAGGCTCGCGCGATCGCCGAGGAACGCAACGCCGAGCTCGCGCGATCGCGTGAGGAACTCGCTCAGGCCCAGCGGCTCGAGGCTATAGGCCAATTGACCGGTGGCGTCGCGCACGACTTCAACAATCTGTTGACCGTGGTCATCGGCAATCTCGATCTGATCCTGGATGCGCGAGGCGACCCCACGAAAGTTGAGCGCCTGGCGCAAAACGCCATGAAAGCGGCCCGACGAGGAGAGCACCTCGTCCGGCAACTCTTGACCTACGCCCGAAGGCAGATCAGCCATCCCCAGACCGTCAACCTCAACCAGCTGATCGCCAATCTCGAAAACCTGATGCATCGGGTTATCGGCGAACAGATTGAGGTAGTCACGATGCTGAGCCCGGTACTCGCCAAAGCCCAGATCGATCCGGCCCAATTCGAGACGGCGATCCTCAACCTAGCTATCAATTCCCGGGACGCGATGGCGGGTGGCGGACGGATCACGATCGAGACACAGAACGTGATCATCGACCGACAGCACGCCGCCAATGACCCCGAGGTAACACCGGGACCCTATGTCATGATCGCGGTCAGCGATTCCGGCGCGGGAATGACGCCGGCGGTACTGGCGCGAGCATTTGATCCGTTTTTCACGACCAAGGAAGTCGGTAAGGGATCGGGACTGGGGCTCAGTCAGGTCTATGGTTTCGCGAAGACAGCGGGCGGTCATGTTAAAATCTACAGCGAGCCGGGCATCGGAACGACCGTGAAGCTTCACCTTCCGCAATCGTCCAGTCGGCCCATCCTGCTGGAATCCGGTGTCGAGACAGTGTCATTGCAGTCGGCCCGCGGCCGGGGAACGATCCTGGTAGTGGAAGACGATCAGGACGTGCTCGCCGTCACAGCCGAAAGTCTGCGGGAGCTCGGCTACCAGGTGCTGACCGCCGTCGACGCCGCGCGAGCGCTGGAGATATTGAGCGGTGACCAACCGATCGACCTGTTGTTTTCAGACGTGATCATCCCCGGAGGGACCAATGGTGCGCAGCTCGCCGTCGAGGCGCGGCACATCCGGCCGGAACTCAAGGTGCTGCTGACCTCCGGGTATACTGCGGCCGCTCTCAGCCTCGAGCACGGGTTACCGGACGATTTGAACATCGTGGGCAAGCCCTATCAGCGTGAAGAGCTGGCAAAGAACCTCACACTGGCGATCGGCGGATAGGCGCTCCCAACGGGGACGAGGCTAGAACCGCGCCCGATCGCACTCGGCAAAGTCGAGCATCATCGCATGTTCCTAACTACTCGGGTGCGTACCATACCGCCCACGCAGCCGCCGCGGAGCCAATAGCGATCACGGCATAGCCTGTCATCCAACCCGAAGCGCTGGCCGCGCCGTCAAACCAGTCGAGCGCGTGTCCGACCGCGACCGGGCCGAGGAATCCGGTCGTGAACCCTGCAAGCGCATATAGCGCAAGGGCGGCCCCTCGCTGTGCCGGATCGGCCGCCGCGACTGCGCCGCCGGCAAGTGCGCCGACATCCGCGAAGCTCGTAATCTGCACCAGAACCAGCAACGGCAGAACGATCCCGATCGTTCCTCCTGCCGTCGCGGCCAAGGATTTATCATCGACCGACGAAGCCGGTAATAGGCCAAGAGAGCAGATCGACAGCAACGGCCCGGCCCCTGCGGCGATAAAGGTGGCCCGCCACCCGAACGCCGCATCGAGCAACCCGGCCATCAGAAACGACCCCGCGCTGCCCGCGGCGTAGCTCGAGGTGTAGATACCCGCCGCCCGTCCGTGATAGGGGGGATCGATCCGATCCATCAGCAGATTCAGGCCGGGC